>JBKPDM010000480.1:0-13147 GCA_046727895.1 Pseudomonadota bacterium
TCGAGGAAGTAGGCGATCTCGATCGCGCCGGCGACCGCCAGAAGCTCGTCCTCGCAATCGAGCAGGCTCAATTGGCAGCCGTCGCAGGAGGCGAACTTCCAGACCGCGAGCTTGGGCTTCTTGCGGTTCGTCGCCACCTCAGAGCTCCTTCACCGCGAGCAGGTGCCCGATCCGATCATAGCTCACGACCGGCCCGTCCCGGCACACCAGCATCGGCCCGAACTGGCAGCGCCCGCAGTGCCCGAGCGCGCACTTCATGTTGCGCTCCATCGAGAGGTGGATCGCTTCGTCGCGGACACCGGCGTCGTGCAGCCCGAGCGCGGCGAAGCGCATCATGATCTCCGGCCCGCAGACGAACGCCACGGTGTGCTCGGGATCGAACGACGCGCGCGGGATGAGGTGGGTCACGACGCCGACGTGCCCGTGCCAGTCCTCGCCGGCAGCGTCCACGGTCACCTCGAGCTGGACATCGAGGCGTCCCCGCCAGTGCTCGAGCTCGCGCGGATAGAGGATGTCGGCGGGGCTGCGCGTGCCGTACAGCAGAGCGATCCGGCCGAAGCGCCTGCGCTCCGCGAGGAGTCGATAGATCGCGGGGCGGAGCGGCGCGAGACCGAGCCCGCCGGCGACCACCAGGACGTCGTGTCCGACCGCGGCCTCGACCGGCCACGCGCTGCCGAACGGCCCGCGCACGCCGAGGCTGGCCCCCGGCCGCAGGCGGGTGAGCGCGCGCGAGACCTTGCCGACGTCGCGGATCGTGTGGATCAGATGGTCTGGCGCGGCGGGATCGCCGCTCACGCTGATCGCCACCTCGCCGACCCCGACCACGTAGAGCATGTTGAACTGGCCGGGTCCGAACCGGAGCAGTCCGGCGTCCTCGGGCTCGATCTCGAGCGTCCAGGTGTCGGCCAGCTCACGGCGCCGGCGCAGGACCCGCGCCCGGGTTGGCACCATCGGCTCGGCGAGAACCTGATCGATCACGGCCATGCGCTCAGGCGGGCTTGCCGTAGACGTCGAGCAGCTGCAGGCGGGTCGTGTGCAGGCGGCGGACCAGCTCCGGCACGAAGCGCTTCATCAGCTCGTAGCCGAGGTGGTGGTCCTCCTCGCATTTGCCGCGCAGGCACTTGGCGTCGAGGGCAATCGCGCGGGTCAGCTCCAGCGCCTTGGCGTCGTAGTTCCAGCGGTAGGGCGGTACGAGCCAGGAGATGCCCGCGATCTCACCCGGATCGAGGGTCAAAAAGCGCATCGCGCCCCGCCCCGGCACCGTGACTTCGAAGGCGACGCGGCCGTGCCGGATCAGGAAGAACTGATCCGCGGGTTCACCCTCGTGGAACAGGTATTGCCCGGCCTCGAAGCGGACGTTCTTGCCGCAGCCGGCGATCATCTCGCAGTAGGACGGTTCGAGGTCCGCGAAGAAGCGATGCTCCTTGATCGGCTTCTCGAGGCCATACACGACGCGCTCTCCTCAGGCTGGCTCACTGTCCCGGATCGCCCGGACTTCCTCGGTGATGTCGATGCCGACCGGGCACCAGGTGATGCAACGACCGCAGCCGACGCAGCCCGAGGTGCCGAACTGGTCGTACCAGGTCGCGAGCTTGTGGGTCATCCATTGCCGGTAGCGCGACTTCGCGGTGCTGCGCACGGCGCCGCCGTGAATGTAGGAGAAATCGAGCGTGTAGCAGGAGGTCCACTTGCGGGTGCGGCCGGCCGTCTCGCCGGTGAGGTCGAGGTCCTCCTCGGTGTTGGTGCAGAAGCAGGTCGGGCAGACCATGGTGCAGTTACCGCAGGTCAGGCAGCGCCCGGCGACGTCGTTCCAGCGCGGGTGCTCGAGGTTGCGCATCAGGAGATCCTGCATGTCGACGTCGGGCATCTCGCGGCCCATGCTCGCGGCGGTCCGCTCGACCACGGCGCGCGCCGTCGCCCGATCCTGCTCGCTCGCATCACGATGCGGCACCTCGGCGAGAAGCTGTGCGCCGCGCTCGCTCCCGATCTCGATCAGGAAGCGGTGGTCGCCGTCCGGATCGAGCTCGGTCAGCGCCAGATCGAAACCCCGCTCGGCCTTCGGGCCGGTCGACATCGAGACGCAAAAGCAGGTGCCCCCGGCCTGGCCGCAGTTGACCGCAAGGATGAAGGCGCCCTCACGGCGCGCCCGATAGTGCGGATCGACGTAGGAGCCCTCGAGGAAGACGCGGTCCTGCACCGCGATCGCCTGGATGTCGCAGGGCCGCACGCCGATGAACGCAAAGGGCCGGTCGGGCCCCGGCTCGGGCCTGATCTCGAGGCCGCCCTCGGTGCGCTCGGCGCGCCAGAGCCGCTGGACCGGCGGGTGGAGAAAGCGCTTCCAGGAGTGCGGGCCGACGACGTAGCCGAACAGCGCCGCATCGGCGCGCCGGTGCAGGCGGTAGTGCCCGCCCTCATGCTCGTCGGTCCAGCCGACCGGCAGGTCCTCGGTCGTGGCGATGTCGTCGTAGATGATCGCCTGGTCGCGCACCGTCGGTCCGACCACCCGATAGCCGCGCTCTGCCAGAGCGAGCAGCGTCTCGTCCAGGCCGGCTCGGGAAAGAAGGACCTCGTGACCGATGTCGAGCATGGTGTGCGCCAAGGATCGGTTGCGGTGCCTGTTTTCGGGTCGGGTCACGGCTTCTTGGGACGGCCTGACCCCACATCCGTGGGCATCTTGGCAGGCCTTCGCAAGCACGTCGAGGCCGGAGTGAGCTTGCCCGCAGCCTGCTCTCGCTTCCTTGATCTGGATCAATCCGGGCGCGCCGGGCCGTGGGTGAGGGCAGGGGCGTCCGGCGCCGCCGTCCGCCGGCTCTTGCCGGTCCAAGCCCGCTATGCGAGAGTCGCGCGTGCGGTCAGAAAAGAGCCGCCGCGCAAAGAACCGGGAGGCAGTGATGAAACACCAGCTCACGAGACGTGCTCTGCTCGCGGCGGCGGGCGCCGGGACGGCGCTTGGCGCCCTGCCCGTACGGGTCTTGGCCCAGGACGCGACGACTCTCGATTTCGTCGTCTGGAACTATTCGCTCGAGACGATCCAGGACAACATCGCCAAGTTCGAAGCCGCCAGTCCCGGCCTCAAAGTCAAGCTCACCGATTACACCTGGCCGGACTACTTCGACACGATGGTGCTGCGCTTCCGGGGCAGCACGCCCACTCACGTCATCTATTGCGGCGAGGATTGGCTGCCGGGCTGGGCGCTCGCCGGCTGGCTGGTCCCGATCGAGGAGTATTTTCCGGAGATCGACAAGTACAAAGACAAGGTCGCGAACTACGCGATCCGCGACATGACCTACAAGGGCAAGCTGTACGGCCTGCCGTACTATGCCGATCTGATCACCTTCCAGTACAACCGGAAGATTCTTGACGACCATACGATTCTGGTGCCGGTGGACTGGGACCAGGTTCTGGATGCCTGCCTGAAGCTGAAGCAGGCCGGCATGGAGAAACCGATCGTCTATGAATACAACCAGACCCTGCCGAACTTCTACCAGGCGTACGTCTCGCAGGTCTACGGCCGCGGCGGGCAGATGTTCGACGCCGACCTCAATCCGCTGTTCAACGATCCGGGCTCCGAGGCGTTCAAGCACCTCCAGTGGCTGCAGGACGCGGTGACCAAGCACGAGATCGTCGCCTTCGAGAACCACGAGTCGCGCGTCATTCCGGCCATGAACACCGGCAAGCACGCCTTCAGCGTGCTGTTCAACTACGTCCTCGCAGCCATGAACGAGCGCGCCACGCAGCCCCTTGCAGGTCAGTTCGCGATGGCGCTGATGCCGGGCAAGGCCCACGCCTGCCTCGGCTTCTGCAAGTTCTACGCGATGACGAGCCAGGCTGCGGCGGACCAGGCGCACCGGGACGGCGCCTGGAAGTTCATCGAGTTCATGGGCGGCGGCGACTACCAGGTCGCCAAGCGCTGGGCGGCCGAGAAGGGGCTGGGCTTTGCCCAGCTGCCGCTGTTCGACGACCCGGACGTGCAGAAGGCCTGGTCGAGCTGGATCGACGTCAACCTCTTCAAGCAGCAGGCGCAGCTCGCCATCAACGGCACCCAGACCGAATGGCTCGGCATGTGGAGCGGCTTCTTCCGCCCGCTCATGGCCAAGGCGTTTGTCGGCGAGGCGAGCGTCGCCGAGGTGATGGACGCTGGTGCCGCCCGCTGGGTCGAGCTTAGGAAGCTCGTGCGCGGCAGCTGAGCTGAGGCCGGGGCCGCCGGCGGCGCCTCTGCCGGCCGTCCCGAGCCAATGCGCGAAGATCGCTTTCCGGCCGTCTGGGTGCTGCCGGCGCTCTCCCTCGTCCTCCTGTTCACGCTCTATCCGGTCGCCGACGCGTTCTGGCGCAGCCTGCATCAGGTCATCGTGATCTTCCCAACCGAGCCGTTCGTCGGCCTCGACAACTACTGGCAGGTGATCACCGGGCCGGCGTTCTGGGAGGCGCTGCGCAACACCGTGGCCTTTGCCGCGGTCACCGCGCCGCTCGCCGTGCTCGCCGGCTTCTTCACCGCGCGCCTCCTGCTCGCCCGCTTCCACGGCCGCAGCCTGGTGCGCGCCATGGTGATCCTGCCCTGGGTGCTGCCCGGCGCGATCTCGGCCGTGATCTGGACCTGGGTGTTCCACCCCTCCTGGGGGATCCTCAACCTCGTGCTCTACGAGGCCGGGCTGATCGATCGCTACATCCCCTGGCTGACCGATCCCGAGCTCGCCCGGCTGACCGTCGTGATCGCCTTCGTCTGGACCCAGTTCCCCTTCGCCGCGATCCTGATCATGGCCGGCCTCACGATGATCGAGCGCGATCTCTATGCCGCCGCCGAGGTCGACGGCGCCAACCGCTGGCAGCGCTTTCGCTACGTCACTTTCCCGAGCCTGCGGCCGGTCTTCACGATCCTCCTGATCTACCACTCGCTGGTCGCGCTCACGAGCTATGACCTGGTCTACGCCATGACCGCGGGCGGCCCCGGCACCGCGACCACGCTGCTCTCGTTCCGGATCTGGCAGGAGAGCTTCTCGATGATGAACTTCGGGACCGGCTCGGCGATCGCCTTCATCCTCGTGCTGCTCTCGCTCGCCTTCATGGCGGCGATCATCAAGGCACTGCCGGCCGAGCTTCTGCCGCGGCGCGCCTGAGACGATGCCCTATCTGCGCAGCATTCTCATTCATCTGGCGGCCTGTCTGCTGCTGCTCGTCTGCGCCGGTCCGATCGCGCTCAGTCTGTTCGCGAGCGTGATGCCGGATCAGGCGATCTTCGCCTTCCCGCCGCACTGGTTCGGCTACCGCGCGACCTTGGACAACTACGCTTACATCTTCACCGGCCGGCTGCCGGCCGCCTATCTTACCGCCGGCGCCAACCGGGCGATGATCTCGGACGCGGCGCGCCAGGTGCCCGGCGGCATGTGGAACAGCACGGTCGTGGCGCTGGGCGTGATGGCGGTCAACATCGGCCTTGGCGCGCCTGCCGCCTACGCCTTCGCCCGCCTTCGCTTTCGCGGCCAGACCGTGAGCTTCCTTGCGATCATCATGTCACGCCTGGTGCCGGCGGTGGCGCTCGTCGTGCCCTTCTATTTGATCGTGCAAAGCTTTGGCCTGCTCGGCACCAAGCTCGCCCTCGTCCTGGTCCACTCGATCCTCACCCTGCCGTTCACGGTGCTGATTCTGACCGTGTTCTTCCGCCGCATCCCGCCCGAGCTCGAGGAATCGGCCGTGCTCGACGGCTGCGGCCGGCTCGAGGCCTTCCGCTACGTGTTCCTGCCGCTCGCGCGCACCAGCATGATCGCGACCGGGCTGTTCGCCTTCATCCTGTCCTACGGCGAGTTCCTGTTCGCGCTGGTGCTCTCGGGCGATGCCGCCAACCGGCCGCTCTCGGTCGTGATGGCGGCGCTGGCCCGCAATGTCGATGTCTCCTGGGGGCTCCTCAATGCCGGCGTCGTCCTCGCCGTGATTCCAACCGTGGCGCTCGCCGCCGTCGTCTGGCGCTTCGTCGTCGAAAGCCTGCTCGAGGGCGGCGTGGAGAACTGACCTTGGCGCCGCGCACCGATTGAAAACTCCTCAATGCGTGCCCGGTGCCGCACCAGGCGCGTGCGGATCAGCGCGGCACCACCTTGCGATAGAGGTGCCATGTGGCGTGCCCGAGCACCGGCATGACGATGATGAGACCGAGGAGCACGGGGATCGACCCGATCACCAGGCCGCCTGCGACGATCAGCCCCCAAACGGCCATCGGGCCGGGGTTCGCTGCGACCGCGCGCACCGATGTCGCCACCGCCGTGTAGAGCCCCACGTCCCGGTCGAGCAATAGCGGAAACGACACCACGCTGATCGTCAGCACCAGCACGGCGAAGAGGAAACCGACGCCGACGCCTAGGACGATGAGCGCCCAGCCTGCTCGGGTCGTGAACACGTCGCGGACGAACGCGCCGATCGAAGCCGGCGCCTCGGGCCCGAGCGTGACCAGGTAGATCGCTTGGGCGGCGGCCAGCCAGAGCAAAAAGATCGCCAGCAGCACCAGGCCCAGCACCAGGATGGCGCCGAAGGCGGGCGCGCGAACCACGCCGAACGCATCCGCCCAGGTGATATCGACGCCCTGCTCACGCCGCCGGCTTATTTCATAGAGCCCCACTGCCGCGACCGGGCCGATCAGCGCGAACCCGGACGCGAGCGGGAACAAGAGCGGCAGCATGTCATAGCCGGAGACCAGCCATGCCAGGACCAAGCCCGCTACCGGGTAGATGATGCAGAGGAAAACGACGTCGCTCCGGTATGCCCCGAGGTCACTGAGACCTTTGGCCAGGGCGTCCCTGAGGTCCGCCAGCTCGATCCGGCGGACCGTCGGGAGCGGGGCGTATCGGGTCTCCGCGGGACGACGCAGGGAGTGGCCTGCCCGTCCCACAGCCAGATTCGCATTCTTGAGCTGGTCCGCGCCCCACTCGAGTGGGTTTCGGATGCGGTCCCTGATGGTCATGTTCGCTCCTCCCGAACCGCTGGTTCGAGGGGTCATGGGCCCGGCCGTTGCTCACGAAAGAGCCGCGACCCGCCGTGCCGCGGAGTATGCTCCGGATGCCGGCCCACGTCTTCTCACTTTTTAAGCGCGTACTCTTGTGAACGTTCATTCGAGGCTCTCGGGGCGGCCGCAGCTTCAACCCCACGCCACGGATGAACAATCCTCATAGCAACGACAGTTAGCGCATGGCGACGTCACGTTGGCGACCGCAGAACGACGACCTTTGATTTGAGCCGGGCGGAGAGGGCAAGGGCGGCACGCCGCTGCCCTTCGCCCTCTCCCGCATGTCTTGAGCGCGGGCGACCGGGAGCCATGCTCGCTTCCGAGCGCCCTCGGACACGACTCAGTCGCGCGGCTGAGGCACGATCCGCATGTAGGGCTTGGGCGCCTTCCAGCCGCCCGGGTACTTCGCCTTGGCCGCCTCATCGGACACCGACGCCACGATGATCACGTCCTCGCCGGGCTGCCAGTTCACCGGCGTCGCCACCTGGTGCCTGGCGGTGAGCTGGACCGAATCGAGCGCGCGCAGGACCTCGGCGAAGTTGCGCCCGGTGCTCATCGGATAGGAGATCACGAGCTTGATCTTCTTGTCCGGGCCGATGATGTAGACGTTGCGTACGGTCGCGTTGTCGGCCGGCGTGCGCCCCGCCGCCGTGTTGCCGGCGCTGGCGGGCAGCATGCCATAGAGCTTGGCGATCTTGAGCTCGCCGTCGCCGATCATCGGATAGTTCGGCGCCTGGCCCATGACCTGCTCGATGTCCGTCGACCAGCGCTTGTGATCCTCGACGGAGTCGACGCTCAGGCCCATGATCTTGCAGTTACGCCTGTCGAACTCGGGCTTGAGCTTGGCCATGTAGCCGAGCTCGGTCGTGCACACCGGGGTGAAGTCCTTGGGGTGCGAGAAGATGGTGCACCAGCTGTCGCCCACCCAGTCGTAGAAGCGGATATGGCCCGCGGTGGTCTCGGCCTCGAAATCCGGCGCGGTATCACCGATCTGTAACGCCATGTCAGGTCCCCCATCTTGCTTGTGGCAGCGCAGATATAGGCCATGGACGCGCGGCGATCCATACCGAGCTGCTCCAATCTGCCGCGGTTGTCAGGACATGAAGGTCAAGCTGGAATAGCGCCAATCACAGTTGCGTTAGTACCTACACCGGGCGACGATATGCGTCCCGCTCCGGGCAGATCGCTGCTATGAGCCTGGGCCCTGCAAGATCGACCAATCGATGCCGAATGGCCAAAAAAGCGACTGAGGCGCAAGGGTGACGGTCAAGCTCGGGTGCGGCCTTCTCGTCGCCTTTGTGCTCGGCCTCGCCGAGCCGGCCGCGGCCGATGGTCTCGAGGCGGCTCAGGCGCTGTACGAGCAGGGCCAGATGTCCGAGGCCGCGGCGATAGCGCGCGCGATCGACGGCGCCAAAGGGCTGACGCTCGCGGCCAGGGCGACGCTGGTCGAGGCCCTGTACGTGGCTCCGGCGTTCGACCAGCCCAAACTCCTGCGGCGCGCGGCCGACGACGCGCGCAAGGCGCTGACGATCGATCCCAAGCTCGAGGACGCCTATCTGCAACTGGCCATCGCTCTCGGCGCCATGGCGGAGCGCGAGGGGGCGATCGCCGCCCACCTGAACGGCTATGCCAAGGAGGGCCGCAAACTGCTGGAGCGCGCCCGCGCGCTCGCGCCGGACGATCCCTGGCCGGACGGCCTGCTCGGCATCTGGCATCTCCAGCTCGTGCGTTTCGGTTCGGCGGTACTCGCCGGGGAGCTGTACGGCGCGAGCGAGGAGGAGGGCCTTGCGCTCTGTCGACGCGCGGCCGAACGGGCCCCCGGAGCGTTCGCGCTTCGCTACGGTTGCGCCGTCTCGATGCTCGAGCTCGATGTGCAGGGCCTGGGTCCGGAGGCGCTCCAGACGCTTCGCGCCATCGTCCAGCTGCCGGCCGCGAATGCGGCCGAGCGACTGATCCAGAGAGAGGCCCGGGGCCGGATCGAGGAGCTGAGGCCGGGCACCGCTCGTTGATGCGATCGAGACCGATCAGACGCCATCATGTCCTCGAGAAGCGCGACGAGAAGTCCCGGCGGCGCGTCGTTGTCGACGCCTCAGCCCGCCGCGTATAGTAGCGCGCAAGCGAAATCAGCGAGCTGGGCGGGGATGGCCATGGGCGGCAACTATCAGCAGGTCTATACGCGCTCGATCAGCGACCCGGGCGGCTTCTGGGGCGAGGCGGCTGAAGCGCTCGACTGGGACCGGCGCTGGGATCGCGTCCTCGATGATGCGCGCCCGCCGTTCTATCGATGGTTTGCCGGCGGCCGGCTCAACACCTGCCATAATGCGGTCGACCGGCATGTCGCGGCCGGGCGGGGCGAGCAGCCGGCGATCGTCTACGACAGCCCGGTCACCAACACGGTCCGGACCCTCACTTTCAGGGAGCTGAGGGACCAGGTGGCGCGCTTCGCGGGCGTGCTGCGTGCTCAGGGGGTCGGGAAGGGCGATCGGGTGATCGTCTACATGCCGATGGTGCCCGAGGCGCTGATCGCGATGCTCGCCTCGGCCCGGATCGGCGCGGTGCACTCGGTCGTGTTCGGCGGCTTCGCTGCCCAGGAGCTCGCGACCCGGATCGACGACGCCAGGCCCAAGCTCATCGTGACGGCCTCCTGCGGCATCGAGATCAATCGGGTGATCCCCTACAAGCCGCTGCTCGACGGCGCGATCGCAGCCGCCGCGCACAAGCCTGAGCGCTGCATCATCCTGGCCCGCCCCGAAGCCAAGGCCGCGCTGCGGCCGGGCCGCGATCTCGACTGGGACGAGTGCATGGCCGGCGCCCGGCCCGCGGACTGCGTGCCGATCGAGGCGACCGACCCGCTCTACATCCTCTACACCTCCGGCACGACCGGGCAGCCGAAGGGCGTCGTGCGCGACAACGGCGGCCATGCCGTGGCGCTGCAGTGGAGCATGAAGAACATCTACGACATCGACCCGGGCGAGGTCTACTGGGCCGCCTCGGACGTCGGCTGGGTGGTCGGCCACAGCTACATCTGTTACGGGCCGCTGCTGCACGGCAACACGACGGTCGTCTACGAGGGCAAGCCGGTCGGCACGCCCGACCCGGGCGCCTTCTGGCGGGTGATCGCGCAGCACAAGGTGGCGGCGCTGTTCACGGCGCCGACCGCGTTCCGGGCGATCAAGAAGGAGGACCCTGGCGGCACCCACATCGGCAGGTACGACCTCGGACGGTTCCGGACCCTGTTCCTGGCCGGCGAGCGTTGCGATCCGGACACGCTGCACTGGGCCGAGGAGAAGCTCCGCCGGCCGGTGATCGACCACTGGTGGCAGACCGAGACCGGCTGGGCGATCGCCGCCAACTGCTGGGGCATCGAGCATCTGCCGGTCAAGGCGGGCTCGCCGACCAAGGCGGTGCCGGGTTACGACGTCCAGGTGCTGGACGAGGCGGGCCGGCGGCAGAAGCCGGGTGAGATCGGCACGATCGTGGTCAAGCTGCCGCTGCCGCCCGGAACGCTGCCGACCCTTTGGCAGGCTGATCAGCGCTACGTCGATTCCTACCTCGAGCGCTACGACGGCTACTACCTGACCGGCGATGCCGGCTACCAGGACGAGGACGGCTATCTGTTCATCATGAGCCGGATCGACGACGTCATCAACGTCGCCGGGCACCGGCTCTCGACCGGCGCGATGGAGGAGGTTCTGGCCGGTCATCCCGACGTCGCCGAATGCGCCGTGTTCGGCGTCGACGATCAGCTCAAGGGCGAGTTGCCGCTCGGGCTGGTGGTGCTCAAAGCCGGCGTCGAACGGTCCGAGGACGAGATCGAGAAGGAGTTGATCGAGCGCGTGCGCCAGGTGATCGGCCCGGTCGCGGCGTTCAAGCTGGTCGCCGCCGTGGCGCGTCTGCCCAAGACCCGCTCGGGCAAGATCCTCCGCGGCACCATGAAGAGCATCGCCGATGCCAGGGAGTACAAGATACCGGCGACGATCGACGACCCGGCGATCCTCGCCGAGATCGAGGCGACGCTGCAACGGCTCGGCTACGCCAGAGCACCCTAGCGGCGATGACAGCCTGCGGTCTGTGGTTTCCGTTGCACCTTTGAACCTTCGGGCGTGTCCGGCAGCGGGCCCATCGAGAGGCGATGGTTTGCTGAGCTTTCATCAATTACTCGCCGTCATCGGTCCAGGCGGATTCCCACGGTCCCATGGACCACCCGAATAAACGGTTAACGGGCAATCGCTAACGTTTGGTTAATGACCTGACGATCCAGCTGGGCCGCGGAGCCGGTGTCGTGTCGGCCGCGGGGCTCGGTATTCCCGGCTATGGTCCTGTGCCTTGGCCGGATGGGGCTGGGCTCGAGCCCGGAAGTCGGGCTTTCGCATCGGAGCGACTGGCTAGTGCGCAAGATCGACGCCTCGACCAAGGCCGGTAATGAGGATCACAGTCGGAGCCCCCGAGCTCGCCCAGGTCTGGTCGACATCGACCGGCTCGAGGCCCTGCTGATCGCGGCGGCGCGCGAGCAGCGCTCGCTGACCTATGCCGAGGTCCTGGCGCATCTTGGCATCCGGATCACGCCGCGCCGGGTCTATGCGCTCTGCCGTGATCTCGGCATCGTGTGCGAGCGCAACCGGGCGCGTGGCGAGCCCGAGCTCGCGGTGCTGGTGGTGCGCAAGACCGATCGCCTGCCGGGCGAGGGGTTCTTTCACAGCGCCTGGCGCGACGGCAGCTACGACGGCCCGGCGAGCGGCCCGGCCGCGCGCGCCTACATCGACGCCCTGAGCGAAGAGGTGTTCGATTTCTGGGCCGCGCCCCCACCAGCGGGGCCGGCTCGTCGGCACTGGCAGCGCGATCAATGATCTGACGTCACGACCAGCCGCCGATCCTGCCACACGCCGCGCACGAACCGTCACGCCGCCGTCTTCATCCCCCGCTAGTTGAATTTCCACAACGGTCGCAACCGATGCTTGGGTCAGCCCGCACGGTGCAGCTCGGTGAGGTGTCGGTGACCACGGATTCGAGCGTCGATCTGGTGATCCGCCTAGCCCGTACGCGACGCGACGTCGCGACGGCGCAGGCACTCCGCTACCGCGTCTTCTACCGGGAGATGGGGGCGGCGGCCAACCTTCGAGCCAAGGTCTGGCGGCGCGACATCGATCGGTTCGATCGCGCCTGCGACCATCTCCTGGTGATCGATTACGCCCGGCGCCGGACGCCGCCCTGGGTCTTCGGCCAGGTGGTCGGGACCTGCCGGCTGATGCGCCGTTCGGTGGCCGACCGGCAGCGTGGCTTTTACTCTTCCGACGAGTTCGATCTGCGGCCGCTGCTCGCGCAGCCGGGCGAATGTCTCGAGCTCGGGCGCTCCTGCGTCGATCCGGATTATCGCTCGCGCGCCGTGATCGACCGTCTGTGGAGCGGCATCGCGGACTACGTGCAGGGGCACGGCATCACCCTGCTGTTCGGCTGCGCCAGCCTGCCGGGCACGAAGCCTGCGGATCTGGCGGTGCCGCTGTCCTATCTCCACCACTTCCACCTCGCCCCGCCCGATTGCCGCCCGCAGGCGCTCGCGGCGCGCTACGTCGACATGCGGCTCTTGGCACCCGACGCGCTCGATCCGCGCGCCGCCTGGGCGGCCCTGCCGCCGCTCCTCAAGGGCTACCTCCGGCTCGGCGCCAGGATCGGTGACGGCGCCGTGGTCGACCGTCAGTTCAACACCATCGACGTGTGCGTGGTGCTGCGCACCGAGCGGGTCACGGCGCGCTATCTCCGCCGCTACTTTGGCCGGCCCGAGGCGGGCGTGGCGGCCTGAGCATGCACGAGCGACTGCTGGCTGGCTGGCGGGTGGCGGCGCTGGCGCTGTGGACCGGGGCGCTGCTGCTACTTGCTCTGCTGGCCTTCTCCGTGGTCGGGCGCACGCCGCGCCGCCTGGCCCGATTGTGGAATCGGAGCTGCTGCGCCCTCGCCGGCTTACGGCTCCGGGTCGTCGGCGCTCCGGCAACCGGACAGCCGACGCTGTTCGTCGCCAATCACGTATCGTATCTCGACATCGTCGTCCTCGGCAGCCTGCTCGACGCGGCCTTCATCGCCAAGAGCGAGGTCGCGGACTGGCCGGTGATCGGCCTGATTGCCAGGCTCGGGCGGACCGTGTTCGTGCAGCGCAGGGCCATGCAC
>JBKPDM010000481.1:0-18098 GCA_046727895.1 Pseudomonadota bacterium
GGCACGAGGTCGGCACACCAGATGAACACTTGTCGCAAGGGCGGCGGAATCTCTCGCGCGTAATCGAGTGTCGGATTCCGTGGCGATCGGCCACGATCCGGTGATGGTCCATCCCCCACCGGCGATCCCGGAAAGCAGGGCTTCCCAGCCTTCGGTGGTCTTATGAGCAAAAACCACCCCACCGACACCATCCTCGCGAGTGGTCCGGCGTCCTGCGGCAAAGGCTGTGGCCATCCTTTCTTCAAAAAAGTCTCTATCCTTAGGCCGATTGCCGACTACGCGCGTCTCGTCTTGAACGGCCTCCTCAGCCTTGGGCGTGAGCCCGTTTTCGCTACCCATGGCGACGAGCGGATGACTAGGGATGACTCTCTTTAACCAGACGAAAAAGAAGTCGGAGAGATCGGCGTACGGTATAGCATCGTAATACGGAGGATCGGTGAACCAGACGGTACAGCTGTCTTCGGGCAAAGACGGAGCGGCTGCATCTAACCTCTCGACGTGACCGGAGTGGCTTGCACCAGCGAAGCTATCGATAACGCGGGCCATAGTCCTAATGGTCGTGGTTGGATCACCGGCCTGTTGGCCGTGTCGGGGCCGTTGGGGTGAACCGTCTCCACCCGCATCGGCTCGCTGAAAAGTGAGCCGGTCAGAACCTGACCCTCGCGGATGGGGGCAGCGGTCTCCAAGGATAAGCCCTTTCAACTGAAGCGCGACACTATGGCGACATGGCCAAATACCAGCGTCGAGCAGGTTGTGCCAACCCCTTTAACGCCGTGCCGTCCGCTTACCTTTTCGGGGGTGCTGTCACGCTGCGGTCGCGCGCGAAAGTGCGCTTATGGGCCCCAGCGCTCAAACCCGACGCGATGCGCAAGATCTCGTTGGCGCAAGGCCGCGTTTCGGAACGCCGTGGCGCCGAGACGCCAGAACACCAGCGAAAATGCCGGCCACGAACCCGGATATTTCCCGAATTTCCCCCCGATCACCAGCCCGCGCCGTCTTGCCGCCCTGCCGGGCAGGCGCGCTGGCACCGAATTGCGCGAATTTCCAGAATTTCCACGATTTTCGCGCGCCGGCACGAATTTCGCCCTTCGTCCATGCCATACGCCGCTGGCGTGCTCGCTCGACGCCGGCCGCCCGCCTGTGGCACCATGTTCGCCATGGCCACCAAGATTGACACCCTCGCCCACGGGGCGCTCGCCGAGCGCGAGCGGGTGCTGCGCGTGCTGCGCGCGCACGAAGCCGAGATCCGTGCCCGGGGCGTGACGCGGCTCTGCCTGTTCGGCTCGATGGCGCGCGGCGAGGCCGGGCCCGAGAGCGACGTCGACCTGCTCGCGGACATCGAGAGCGGCGCGAAGTTTTCGCTGATCGATCTCGTCGGCCTGCAGTACTTTCTTGGTGATCTGGTCGGCCGCAGGGTCGAGATCGGCACGAGCCTCGAACGCGCGCGGCCCCGCATCCGCCAGCGCATCGAGAGGGATGCGCTCGAGGTGTTCTGATGGCTCACGTCGACCTGCTGTCGCGCCTCGAAGACATCCGCGACGCGATCGCCGAGGCAGAGGACTTTACCGCCGGCATGAGCTTCGAGGACTATCTGGCGAATTCGCTCGTACGCCGGGGCGTCGAGCGCTGCATCGAGATAATGTCCGAGGCCTCGCGCCACATCCCGGCGAAGCGAAAAGCTGTCCATCCGGAGGTGCCGTGGCGGAACATCGCCGGCATCGGCAACGTTCTGCGCCATGGTTATCGGCTGGTGGATCATGGAATCATCTGGGCCGTGGTCCGCGACGACCTGCCGGCGCTACGCGTTGTCGTCGAGGCGATGCTGGAGGAGATCCGGGCCAAGGATGGCGGAACGGTGGACCGCACCGAGACAACCGCGATGACATTGGCGTGAGCGAATCAGGGGCGTGAGCGCATCAGCGTCGGCCGTGTGCCACGGCCGGGCCTGCATCAAGGGGCACGCGCATTCCGGTCGCCGTCGTCCCGGACAAGCTGGCCGCCGGGCGGAGCGCGGACGAGATCGTCGCGAGCTATCCGCCGCTTGGCGTCGACGACGTCCGGGCGGCGACTGATTATGCCGCCGATCTGGCGCGGGAGCGCATCGTCGAGATCGGCCAGCGCGGCGTGGCATGAGGCTTAGGGGCGAGGGGATGCCTCAGAGCCGGCGGCGCGGAGAACGACAGCGGGGCAGACGCGCGCGGAGGGGAGTCAGCCCCCACCCTCCTGCGTGATCAAGCTTCGGGCGTAGGCCAGGCAGGCGGCGTGGTCGGGCGCGAAGTCCTGCTCCAGCCACCAGGTTTCGACGGCGGCGAGGACGCTTCCCAGTTGCGGGCCGGGGATCAGGCCCAGCGCCAGGAGATCGTCGCCGCCGAGCGGCAGCCTGGGCGAGTTCCACCCGGCCAACTCGTCCAGCGCAGGCCCGGGATTGCCACCGGTCTCGGCGGCCGCGAGCCAGATCAGATCGCGATAGAGGTCCGGACCGAGACGGTAGAGCGCCCGCCGCAAGTCTGTGGCACTCGCCCCGAGCGCCGGCAGGGCGGCCCCGGTCATGGCTTCGAGCCTGGCCGCATCCCGCCGCGAGAGCCGCCAGCGCGCGGCGACCCAGGCGACGGCATCGACGGGCGCGGGCGGCGGGCGGAGCAGCGCGCCCAGCCGGAGCAGGTCATCCGCGTCCGGCGCCAGGTGGAGCAGCCGGGCCAGGCGCTCGAGGGCGACCGGCCCCGGCATCACCTGGTCGAGCACGCCCGAGGCCGCCACCAGGCGGAGCGCCGGCAACGGGTCTCCGGCCTCGAGCAGCTTCAGCGTCTCCGTCTGGATGCGCTCGCCCGAGAGGCGCCCGATCTCGGGAGCGGCCTCTCTGCAAGCCCGGAGCGCCTCGGCGTCCGCCGGCGGCCGCCCGTAGTAAGCAAAAAAGCGGAAGAAGCGGAGGATTCTGAGATAGTCCTCGGCGATCCGCTCGGCCGCCCGCCCGACGAAGCGCACATGGCCCGCCTCGAGGTCGGCGCGGCCGCCGAAATAGTCGAAGAGGCGGCCCTCGCCATCGCAGCTCATGGCATTGATGGTGAAATCGCGCCGCGCCGCGTCGGCTGCGAAATCGTCGGTGAACTCGACCTCGGCGTGACGGCCGTCGGTCGCGACGTCGCGCCGCAGCGTCGTGATCTCGAAGCGCTGATCGCCAACCACGGCGGTGACCGTGCCATGGGCGAGCCCGGTCGGCAGCGGCCTGATTCCCGCGTCTTCGAGCAGGCGCATGACCTGCTCGGGGCGCTCCGGCGTGGCCAGGTCGAGATCGGCGCCCGCTTCGACGCGCCCGAGCAGGCCGTCGCGCACGCAGCCGCCGACGAACCGCGCCGGACGACCGCCGGCGGTCAGTGCCGCGAGCACCGCCCGCGCGGCCGGGGTCTCGAGCCAGGGCTGGCCGGCGAGCGGACGCTCGGCATCAGGACTCATGGCTGCCTGAAGGTCACGGCGATCCGGGCTTGACCGTCGTGCTCGGAATCACGCGGCCATCTTCCAGATGCGGCGGGACGTAGACCTCCTCGGGCGGCGCGCCGGACAGCAGACTCCAGGTCGCAAGGCTTACCGCGAGCAGCGCGAGCCCCCCGGCGGTCAGTGGGATCCAGGGCGTCTGGTCGAGCCAGCCGGGCGTCCAGCCCCGCGCCAAGGCGATATAGCCGAGGTAGACCAGCAGCGGCAGCAGAAGCGGCAGCAGGTACTCGAAAAGAAAACGCGCCATCGCCCTCAGACCCGCAGCAGAGTCGAGAAGTTGACCAGGATGCCCGCGGTCGCACCCCAGATGAAGCGACCCTGATACGGCAATACGTAGTAAGCGCGGGTGAGGGGTCCACGGCGATAGCTCTGGCGACGGTGATTGGCCGGATCGAGCACGAACCGGAGGGGGACCTCGAACACGTCGGCGACCTCGTACCGATCGAGCCGCAGCTGCAAGGGCGGCTCGATCCAGCCGATCACGGGGTGAATGCGAAAGCCGGTCACCGTGTCGTACGGGGTGAGCTGGCCCAACACCTCGACCTTCGTCGGAGCGAGCCCGATCTCCTCCTCGGCTTCGCGCAGCGCTGTTGCCTCGACCGACGGATCGGCGGGCTCCATCCGGCCGCCCGGAAAGCTGATCTGACCCGCATGATCGTGCAGGTGCTCGGCGCGCTGGGTGAGCAGGATCGCGGGCCCTTCCGGGCGATCGATCACGCCGAGCAGCACCGCGGCCGGCGTCCGTCCGCCGGTTTGGGGGGCGCCGGGCACCCCGTCGTCGCCTTGCAGCCAGCTCTGAGCGGCGCCCATCGAGCAGGGGTCGCGCGACCCCATGCGGGCAATCCGAAGGCGCAACTCCTCCCCGGTCAGCACCGCCGGCGCCAACCGCGGATCAAGGGCATCTCAGGCGTCGTCGTCGAGCGCAAAGAAACAGCCCTCGCTCCACACGCCAAAGCGGGTGCGCCCGCGCTCTCGGAACTCTTCGCCGAGGTCGACCAGCTGGTAATAGACCGGCCGCACGAGGCGCGCCTCCAGGCCGCCGCGCACCTCGACATAGGGCACGAGAGTGGTCTCGCCAGGTCCCGACGCCGTGCGGTGCAGGCGCAAGGGGCGTTCGGGTCCGAGCGTGACCCACTCGTCCAGATTGCTGCGCAGACGCAGGCGCTGCCCGGGGCCTGCCCCTTCGACCGCCAGCTCGACCGCGACGAAGGGGACATCCGCGACGGCAATCCGGCCACGCTCGACCGGCGTCACCAGCCAGTAGCTGCCGTCAGCCTCGCGTCTCAGCACCGAGGCCAGCAGCTTGACCAGGGCCAGCCGATGGATCGGCGATCCCCGGTACAGCCAGGTCCCCTCGCGGGTGATCTCGAGCCCGAATTCGCGCTCGCTTGCGCCGATTGCCGGCTCGGGCGATAAACTGCCCGGTTTGAGCCGATCTGGGGGTTGATCCAATCGTAACTTCATACACATACTCACGCCATGCCTGAGCGTCGCCAGCGCGCGCCCGGGAACCGGTCACCGAGAGCCGAGCATCATGTCCGAGCGCAGCACCCTGGTTGAGGAACCGTCCATGGACCACCCCCAGGACACGGCGATTCTCGACCAGGTCGAGGCGACCATCGAGCGGTTCGCCCGGGTCCGTTCGGAGATCGGGCGGGCGATCTTCGGCCAGGAACGGGTCATCGAAGAGTCTCTTATCACGTTGCTCGCGGGCGGTCATGTGCTGCTGGTCGGCGTGCCGGGCCTCGCCAAGACCCGCCTGGTCGAGACCCTCGGCGTGGTCCTCGGGCTGACCCAGAAGCGGGTCCAGTTCACCCCGGATCTGATGCCCGCCGACATTCTCGGCTCGGAGGTGCTCGAGGAGGCCGAGGGCGGACGGCGGGGCTTTCGCTTCATCCCCGGACCGGTGTTCTGTCAGCTGCTGATGGCTGACGAGATCAACCGGGCGAGCCCGCGCACCCAGGCGGCGCTGCTGCAGGCGATGCAGGAGCGACGGGTGACCGTCGCCGGGCATGATCATCAGGTGCCGGAGCCGTTTCACGTTCTGGCGACCCAGAACCCGATCGAGCAGGAGGGCACCTACCCGCTGCCCGAGGCGCAGCTCGACCGCTTCCTCTTGCAGGTCAACGTCGACTACCCGGACCAGGCGGCCGAGCGGCGGATGATGATCGAAACCACCGGGGCCGGCATTCAGGCCGCCCGGCCGGTGATGACCGCGACCGAGCTGATCGCCGCGCAGGCGCTGGTCCGCCGGATTCCGGTCGGCGAGCGGGTCGTCGACGCCATCCTGAAGCTGGTGCGGGCGGGTCGCCCGTCGAGCAGCTCGGTCGAGCAGCTCGCCGGCCTGATCGGCTGGGGCCCGGGGCCGCGGGCGAGCCAGGCCCTGATGCTCGCGGTGCGGGTGCGCGCGCTGCTCCAGGGCCGGCTCGCGCCCTCGATCGAGGACGCGATCGCGCTGGCGCCGCCCGTGCTCCGCCATCGCATGGCGCTCACCTTCACCGCCCGCGCGGAGGGCGTCACGCTCGATCAGGTGATCGAACGGCTGTGCGGCGTGATCGCCGCCTGAGGGCGCCAATGGCCACATCCAGCCATGGATTGATCGCGCTCCGCCAGCGCGCCGAGCAGCTGGCCGACCGGCTGCCGCCGCTCCTGGTCGCGGCGGAGCGGGTTGCGACGACCGTGGCTCAGGGCGTCCATGGCCGGCGCCGCGTCGGGATCGGGGAGACCTTCTGGCAGTTTCGCCCCTACCAGCCGGGCGATTCGCGCAGTCGGATCGACTGGCGCCAGTCGGCCCGCTCGACCCAGCTGTTTCTGCGCGATCAGGAATGGGAGGCGGCGGAGAGCGTCTGGCTGTGGGCCGACCGGTCGGCCTCGATGCTCTACCACTCAGCCGCACGCTGGCCGACCAAGGAGGAGCGGGCGATGCTCCTGCTGCTGGCGCTGGCGTCGCTGTTGAGCCGGGCCGGCGAGCGGATTGCGCTGCTCGGCGAGCGCCGGCGGCCGCTCGGCGGGCGGGTCGGCATGGCCTCGCTCTGCGAGGACCTGCTCGGACAGGCCTTGCCCGCGGCGAGCCTGCCCGCGATGATGACCTTGCCGCGCTACGCGCGCGTGGTGCTGATCAGCGACTTTTTCACGCCGTTGGAGGAGCTGCGCGAGCGGCTGCGCGGCTTCATCGCAATGGGCCTGCGCGGCCACCTCCTGCAGGTGCTCGACCCGGCGGAGCCGGACCTGCCCTTTGCCGGTCGGGTGCGCTTCGAAGGCATGGAGCAGGACGGCATGGCGCTGATCGGTAACGTCGACAGCATCCGCCGGCGTTATCAGGGCCGTCTCGAGGCGCATCGGCAGGGGCTGCGCGACCTGGCCCGATCGGTTGGCTGGACCTTCGCGAGCCATCTCTGCGATCAGCCGGCCGAGCCGGCTCTCCTGGCGCTCTACATCGCGCTATCGACCAAGGGGCCGGGCTGAGGGCGATGTTGAACCTGGGCCTGTTCGGCCTCGCCAATCCCTGGCTGCTGACCGCGCTCCTCAGCCTGCCGGTGCTGTGGTGGCTGCTCAGAATCATTCCGCCGGCGCCGAAGCAGATCCGCTTCCCGGCAGTGCGCTTTCTGCTCGGCCTCGAGCTCGAGGAAGAGACCTCGGCGCGCACGCCGCCCTGGCTGCTGATCCTGCGCCTCATGCTCGCGGCCCTGGTGATCCTGGCGCTCGCCGGCCCGGTGCTCAACCCCGAACCCGAGCTGTCCGGCGAAGGCCCGCTGGTGCTGGTGGTCGACGACGGTTGGGCGGCCGCGCCCGGTTGGGACAAGCGGCTCGCCGCGCTGCAGCGGTTCACGGGGCAGGCGCAGCGTCAGAACCGCGAGGTGATCCTGCTCGGCACGGCGCCGGATCCGATCGCGCCGAGCCTTCGCCTGCTGAGCGCCGCCGACGCCGTGCGCGCGCTCGCCAGCTGGCAGGCCAAGCCCTGGCCGACCGACCGCAAGGCGGCGCTCGCGGCCTTGCAGCGTCAGAAGCTCGATGGCGCCGAGCTGGTGTGGCTCTCTGACGGCGTTGCCGAGGATCAGGCGGCGCGCGAGACGGCGCGCGGGTTTGCCGAGCAGCTGCGGCGGATCGGCCCGCTCCAGGTGTTCGTCGATCCGGTCGCGCAGAGGGCCGCGCTGTTGCTGCCGCCGGATCCGCGCGAGGAGGATCTCGTCGTGGCGGCCCGCCGGCCCGACCTGAACGGCGTCCCGAGCCTGGCCGTGCGCGCCCTCGGCCCGGCGGGCGAGGTCCTCGCTCGCGAGACGCTCGCCTTCGAGCCGTCGGCGCTTCGCGCCGAAGCGCGCATCCAACTGCCGATCGACCTGCGCAACCGGATCGCGCGGCTCGAGCTGGAGCCGCCCGGCGGCGTCGGCGGCGTGGTTCTGCTGGACGAGCACTGGCGGCGCAAGCTGGTCGGACTGGTCGGCGAGCCGGCGGCGCAGGCGGCGCAGCCGCTGCTCTCCGAGCTCTACTATGTCGAGCGGGCGCTGGCGCCGCAGGCCGAGCTGCGGCGCGGCTCGATCGCCGAGCTGCTGGCCGAGGGCGTCCCGACCATCGTCCTGACCGACAGCGCGCAGATCGCCCCGGAAGCGCGTGCCCGGCTGGCGGCCTGGATCGAGGCGGGCGGCGTGCTCCTGCGCTTTGCCGGGCCGCGGCTCGCCAACGCCGAGGACGACCTCGTCCCGGTCACCCTGCGGCGCGGCGATCGCACCCTCGGCGGCGCCCTGTCCTGGGCTCGCCCGCTGCCCTTGACCAGCTTCGACGAGCACGGACCGCTGGCCGACCTCTCGGTGCCCAAGGGCGACGTGGTCGTGAACCGCCAGGTGCTGGCCCAGCCCGGGCCGCAGCTCGCCGAGCATACCTGGGCGCGGCTCGGCGACGGCACGCCGCTGATCACCGGGGCGCAGCGCGGCAAGGGCTGGCTCGTGCTGGTCCACACCACGGCCAACACCGCCTGGTCGTCGCTGCCGCTGTCCGGCGTGTTCGTCGATCTGCTGGGCCGCATCGCAGCGCTGGCGCCCGGCGCCGGTGGCGCCTTGCGCGGGCTGCTTGCGCCGCGCGAAGTGCTCGACGCGGCCGGCCATCTGGTCGAGCCCGGACCGACCGCCCAGCCGGTGCCGGCCGCCGACTTCGCCAAGACCGCAGCGAGCCCGCTCCATCCGCCGGGTCTCTATGGCCCCGTCGACGCCGGCGCCAATACCGCCCGGCAGGCACTCAATCTGGCCTCCGCGGTGCCCGATCTGCAGGCGTTGCAGCCGGGCGATTTTCCGGTCCCGGCGCGGAGCTATATGGGCTCGGCCGAGATCGACCTGCTGCCATGGCTGCTGCTCGCGGCCCTGCTGCTGGCGATGGCCGACACCCTGATCGGGCTACAGCTGCGCGGCCTCCTGTTCCGGGCGGCGCGCGCCGCGCCGGCAGCGCTCGCGCTGATCATGGTGCTGGTCGCGCTGCCTGCGATCGCCGATACCGACGAAGCGATCGTTGCCGCGACCTCCGAGACGCGGCTCGCCTATGTCGTGACCGGGCTCAGCGAGGTCGACGCGATCAGCCGCGCCGGGCTCGATGGCCTCACTCTGGTGCTCAACCGGCGGACGGCGGTCGAGGCCGGCGAGCCGCGCGCCGTGGATCTCGCGGTCGACGATCTCGCCCTGTTCCCGCTGCTCTACTGGCCGATCCCACCCAATCATCCCGACCTCCGCCAAGGCGTGGCGGAGCGGCTCGACGCCTATCTCCGCCAGGGTGGCATGATCCTGTTCGACACCAGCGACGCCGGCGTCATGATCCCGGGTCAGGCCGGCCCCGGTCCGGGCGAGCAGCGCCTTCGGCAGCTCCTCTCGGGGCTCAATCTGCCGATGCTGGAGCCGGTGCCGGCAGATCACCCGCTCACCCGCTCCTTCTATCTGATGCAGGAATTCCCGGGCCGCTGGACCGGCGGCACGGTGTGGGTCGACAACCCCGACCCCGCGGTGAATGACGGCGTATCCACGGTGATCATCGGCAGCCACGACTGGGCCGGGGCGTGGGCGATCGATGAGTACGGCATGCCCATGTTTCCGGTCCTGCCGGGCGGCGAGCACCAGCGCGAGATGGCGCGCCGTTTCGGCGTCAACGTCGTGATGTACGCCCTCACCGGCAATTACAAGACCGACCAGGTGCACATCCCGGCCCTGCTGGAGCGGCTCGGCGAATGATGGCCGGGACCGCCCTCAGTTTCGCTCCGCTTCTGCCATGGCCGGTGCTGGCGGCGGCCGCGTTCGCGACCCTGCTGCTCTGCGGCCTCGGCGTCCTGCGCCGCGCCCGGGGCATTCTCTGGCGCGGCGCCATGCTGGCGCTTGGCATCCTGGCACTCGCCAATCCGGTCGTGATCCGCGAGCAGCGCGATCCCCTGCACGACATCGCGGTGCTGCTGGTCGACCGCTCGCCCTCGGAGACGATCGGCGATCGGCCCAAGCAGCTCGACCAGGCTCTGACGAGTTTGCGCCACACGCTCAAGGGGATCGACGGCCTCGACGTGGTCGAGACGACCGTCGCCGGCGACGGCAAGGGCGGAACCCGACTGTTCAAGGCGCTCGGTGAGACGCTTTCGGAAGTCGACCGGGCGCGGCTCGGCGGCGTTCTGATCCTCTCCGACGGCCAGGTGCACGACGTGCCGAAAAATCTCGACGCGCTCGGCATCGATGCGCCGCTGCACCTGCTCCTGACCGGGCAGCACAACGAGCGCGACCGTCGGCTGGTGGTCGAGCAGGTGCCGAACTACGGCATGGTCGGTGACACGCAGGAGATCACGCTGCGGGTCGACGACCTGCCGAAGGGCGTCTCGAACGCGCCGGTCAACGTGACCCTGCGCCAGGACGGCGAGGTGAAGCAGCGGCTCAGCCTGCAGCCCGGCGTTGCTCGCACGGTGCCGTTTCAGCTGACGCGCGCCGGCCAGACCGTGCTCGAGGTCGAGGCCGAAGCGGCGCCCGGCGAGGTCACCACGCAGAACAACCGGCAGGTGTTCTTCGTCAATGGGGTGCGCGATCGGCTGCGCGTGCTCCTGGTCTCGGGCCAGCCCTATCCCGGTCTTCGGGTGTGGCGCAACCTGCTCAAGGCCGATCCCGCGGTCGATCTGGTCCATTTCACGATCCTGCGCCCGCCGGAAAAACAGGACGGCACGCCGATCCGCGAGCTGGCCCTGATCGCCTTTCCCTCGCGCGAACTGTTCGAGGTCAAGCTCCACGACTTCGATCTGGTGATCTTCGATCGCTATTCCCGCCGCGGTCTGCTGCCGCTCGCCTATCTCGACAACGTCGCCCGTTACGTCGAGGAAGGCGGGGCGCTACTCGAAGTGGCCGGGCCGGAATTCGCCCAACCGCTCAGCCTCTATCGCACCCCGCTCGCGCGGGTGCTGCCGGCGCGGCCCTCGGGCGTGGTCTACGAGCGCGGCTTCACGCCGCAGCTGACCGAGCTCGGCCGCCGCCACCCGGTCACGAGCGGCCTGCTGGAGGCGGCGCAGCCGGATAGCGCCGACGGCGCCAGCGACAAGAAGAAGACGCCCCCTTGGGGCCGCTGGTTCCGCCAGGTCGACGTCGAGGTCACCGGCTCCCAGGTCCTCATGAGCGGCGCGTCCGAACGCCCTCTGCTGGTGCTCGATCGGGTCGGCAAGGGGCGGGTGGCGCAGCTGCTCTCGGACCACGCCTGGCTGTGGGCGCGCGGCTTCGAGCACGGCGGTCCGCAGGGCCTGCTGCTGCGCCGCCTGGTCCATTGGCTGATGCAGGAGCCGGAGCTCGAGGAGGAGGCGCTCAGCGCCGAGCCGTCCGGCGAGTCGATCGCAATCGAGCGCCGCTCGCTCGAGGCCAAGCCCGTGCATGCCACGGTGACCGCGCCGTCGGGCAAGACCACAGAGGTCGTGCTCCAGCCGTCGGCCGAGAGACCGGCGCGGGCGACGGTCGCCGCCCCCGAGGCCGGCCTCTACCGCATCACCGATGATCGGTTCACGACCTACGCGGCGGTCCGCCCGATCGGACCCGAGGAGCTCGCGGACATGCGGGCCACGCCCGATCGGCTCGCCCCGCTGGTCGAGGCGAGCGGCGGCTCGGTCCGCTGGCTCGCCGACGGCGGCGCACCCGACATCCGCAAGGTCGCGCGCGGCCGCGCGCTGTCCGGGCGCGACTGGATCGGCATCCATCGCAACGAGCGCTATCTGGTGATCGGCGCCTCGCAGCTGCCGCTGCTGCCGGCGGTCCTGGCGTTGATGCTGCTGCTCGCGACCCTCGGCTTCGCCTGGTATCGCGAGGGCCGCTGAGGCCGGTCCAGCCCGATGGCCTAGAGCCGCACGCCGCCCTGAAGCGCCGAGAAGCGGACCGGCAGAATCCGCTTCTCGGTGAGCTTGCCGTCGGCGTCCTTGGTCACCAGGGTCAGGTACTGCGGGCCGTCCGCCGGACCGAGCGGCATCACCAGGCGGCCGCCGCGCTTGAGCTGGCTGAGCAGCGGCGGCGGCACGTGGTCGATCGCCTCCTTGATGATCATGGCATCGTAGGGGCCGTGCTCGGGCCAGCCGTAGTAGCCGTCGCTCGCCCGCACGAAGACGTTGTCGTAGCCGAGCTCCTTGAGCAGGCGGGCTGCCTCGTTGGCGAGCGGCTCGATGATCTCGACGCTGTAGACCCGGGCGACCAGCTTGGAGAGGACCGCGGCCTGATAGCCGGTGTCGGTGCCGGTCTCGAACACCACGTCGTCCGGTCTTGGCGCCGCCAGATGGGTCATCAGGGCCGCCAGCAGCGGTGCTGCGATGTTCTGGTCGTAGCCGAGCGGCAAGGGATGATTGCCGTAGGCGTAGGGGCGCAGCGGCTCCGGCACGAAGGCGTGGCGCGGCACGACGCGCATGGCCTCGAGCACCCGCGGGTCGATTTCGGGAATGCCGGTCTCGTCGCTGACCATCAGCGCCTCGATCCGCACGATCTGGACCATCTGCTCGCGCGCTGCGACCTCGTTGGACGGGTCCTGAGCGGTTGCCGGCGAGGCACCAGGGGCGGCCAGCACGATCACGACGGCGGACAGAATGGTTCGGACCAGCGGGCGCATGGCGAAGGGCCTCCGGAGGGCGCCGCTCGGCTCTGCGATCGGACATTCCCGCACGAACTGTCGGATCCGGCCCCTCAAGCGGCGCGTGCGAGGTTCAAACTGCCACCAAAGCCGAACCTCTCATAGAAGAAACCGCTCAGAGTGCCCAATAGTACCCGGCAAGAATGAAGCTCGTCACCGTCGCGGCAACGATGAAATCCCGCGCCAGGGATTCAGGAGCACATGGCGACGCCCTGGCAACGGGGGCGCGTCAGGTGCCGTCGATCTTGGTGCCGACGCCCGCCTCGGTGAAGGTCTCCAGCAGGAGCACGTGCGGCAGGCGCCCGTCCAGGATGTGCGCGGCGCGGACCCCGGCCTCGAGCGCCTCGATGCAGGTTTCGAGCTTGGGGATCATGCCGCCGCTCGCGATGCCCTCGGCGATCAGGCGGCGCGCCTCGCTGACCGACAGTTCGGAGATCAGCCGACCCTCGCCATCGAGCACGCCCTCGGTATCGGTCAGCATGATCAGCTTGCGGGCGCCGAGCGCGGCGGCGATCGCACCCGCGGCGGTGTCGGCGTTGATATTATAGGTCTGACCATCGGTGCCGACGCCGGTCGGCGCGATCACCGGCACGATGTCGGTGCCCTTGAACGTATCGAGCACACCGGTGTGGATCCGGCTCGGCTGACCGACGAAACCGAGATCGAGCACCTCCTCGATATGGCTCTCGGGGTCACGCCGGGTGCGGGTGAGCTTGGTCGCCTCGATCAGGCGGGCATCCTTGCCCGAGAGCCCCACCGCCTGGCCGCCCGCGGCCTGGATCGCGCTCACGATCTGCTTGTTGATGCTGCCCGCTAGCACCATCTCGACGATCTCGACGGTGGCGGCATCTGTGACCCGGAGCCCCTCGACGAACTGGCTCTTGATCTTGAGCCGATCGAGCATGGCCTTGATCTGCGGGCCGCCGCCGTGGACCACGACCGGGTTGATGCCGACCTGCTTGAGCAGCACGACGTCGCGAGCGAAGTCGTCGGTCAGCGCCGACGAGCCCATGGCGTGGCCGCCGTACTTGATCACGAAGGTCGCGCCGGAGAAGCGGCGCATGTAGGGCAGCGCCTCGACCAGCGTCGCCGCGGTCCGGTGCTGCGCCTGCTCGGTCACGCGCCGTTGCCCACCGCCGCGGGGCGGGCCAGGGCGGCGAGCGCCGCGCGCAGCCGGTCCAGACCGATGCCCTCGCGGGCACTGGTCGCGATCAGCTCGGGATGAGCGCCGAGCCGGCGCGTGAGGTCGGCCTCCAGGGTCGCGATCAGGTCCGGCCGCTCGCCCGCCCGGATCTGATCGACCTTGGTCAGGATCAGCTGATAGGCGACCGCCGCCTCGGCCAGCATGGCCATGAAGCGGCGATCGTTGTCCTTGGGGCCATGGCGGGCGTCGATCAGCAGGCAGGTGCGAAGGAGGGCGCTGCGGCCGCGCAGATAGCGGCGCACGAGGCTCTGCCACGCCTCGACCGCGGGCTTGGGCGCGTCGGCGTAGCCGTAGCCCGGCAGATCGACCAGCATCAGCCGACCGCCGAGGTCGAACAGGTTGATCTGCTGCGTGCGGCCCGGCGTCTGCGAGATCCGCGCCAGCTGCCGGCGGCCGGTCAGCGCGTTGATCAGGCTCGACTTGCCGACGTTGGAGCGACCCGCGAAGGCGACCTCGGGCAGATCCGCCGCCGGCAGCTGGTCGAGATCGGCGATGCCGGTGACGAAGCGGCAGGGCTTGGCGAACAGCCGCTGTCCCGCCGCCAGATCGGCGGCCTCGTCCGGTCGCTCCGGCGCCAGCATCGCCAGCATGGCGCTCAGGCCGGGACGCCCATCCGCCTCATGATCACCCACTGCTGCGCGACCGAGAGGATGTTGTTCCAGGTCCAGTAGATGACCAGCCCGGCCGGGAAGGTCGCGAACAGAAAGGTGAACATGACCGGCAGGAACATCATGACCCTGGCCTGCATCGGATCGGCCGGCTGCGGATTCAGCCTCTGCTGCAGCAGCATGGTCAGCCCCATGACCAGCGGCCAGATGCCGATGTGCAGAAAGTGGGGCGGATCCCAGGGAATCACTCCGAACAGATTGAACACCGAGGTCGGGTCCGGCGCCGACAGGTCGTGGATCCAGCCGAAGAACGGCGCCTGGCGCATCTCGATCGACACGAACAGGACCTTGTAGAGTGAGAAGAACACCGGGATCTGCACCACGATCGGCAGGCAGCCCGACATCGGGTTGACTTTCTCCTTCTTGTAGAGCGCCATCAACTCCTGGTTCATGCGCACCTTGTCGTCGCCGAACTGCTCGCGCAGGCGCATCATCTCCGGCTGCAGCTTCTTCATCTTGCTCATCGAGGTATAGGACTTGTTGGCGAGCGGGAAGAACAGCAGCTTGACCAGGAGGGTCAGGAGCAGGATGGCAACGCCGTAGTTGCCGATCTGCTTGTAGAAGAAATGCAGGATGTGGAAGATCGGCTTGGTCAGGAAATAGAACCAGCCGAAGTCGACCGCGCGATCGAACAACGGGATGCCGAACTCGGCCTGATAGCGTTCGAGGAGGCTCACCTCCTTGGCGCCGGCGAACATGCGGTCGGTCACCTCGATCGACTGTCCGGGCGCCAGCGTCTGCGCCGGACGCAGATAGTCGGCCTGATAGCGGTCCTGGCCATCGGTCAGCGTGTGCCGGAAGGTGCCGGTCAGCTCGCTGTCCTGCGCCGGCACCAGCGCGGTCAGCCAGTACTTGTCGGTGATGCCGAGCCAGCCGCCGGTGCTCGGCAGCTCGACCTCGCCGTCCTTTTGCAGGTTCTTGTACTTGATCTCATGCAGGGTGCCGCCGAGCACACCGATCGGTCCCTCGTGCAGAATGTAATAGCCGAGCGTGTGCGGCGTGCCCCAGCGGCTGATCAGGCCATAAGGGTAGAGCGACACCGGCTGGCCGCCGGTGTTCTGGACCCGCTGGGCGACCGTGAACATATAGTCGTTGTCGATCGAGATGGTGCGCTCGAAGCGCAGCCCCTGGCCATTGTCCCAGCTCAGGCTTACCGGCTGATCGGGCGTGAGTTGCTTGTGATCGGCCTGCCACACCGTGTCCCGCGTCGGCATCGCGACGTTCTTGTCGCCCGCTACCCAGCCGAACTCGACGAAGTAGGTATCCGGCACGCCGGGCGGATTGAGCAGGGCGACGTCGGGCGAGTCGGGCGCGGTCGTCACCTTGTAGTCGGAAAGGATCAGGTTATCGATCCGACCACCGGTCAGGTCGAGCGAGCCGCGCAGGCGGGCGTTCTCGATGGAGACCCGCGGCGTGCTGTCGAGAATCTCGGTGCGCGTCCGACCGGTTGCCACCGCCTCGGCCCCGGAGGTCACCGCACCCTGTGGCGCCGGGGTGACCGTTGCGCCGGGGGCATGCTCGGCGGAGGGCGCCGCAGGCGTGGTCTGCTCGGTGCGCTGGGCCTGTTGCCGCTGGCTTTCCTTGACCCGCGGCAGCTCGTAGAAGTACTGGAAGGCCAGGATGATCGTCACTGACAGGACGATCGCCAAGATCAGATTGCGCTGCTCGGGCATGTCCGCCCTGGCCTCCTTCAGTCGCTAAGTCGTCGGATCCGCGGTCGGCGCTCTGCCCCGCCGCTCGCGATCGTGCGGGTCGAGGGCCGGCCGCCCGGGCACCGGATCGAAACCGAAGCCGCCCCAGGGATGGCAGCGTGCGATGCGCCGGATCGCGAGCCAGCCGCCCTCGAGAATGCCATGTCGAGCCAGAGCCTCCAGAGCGTACTCGGAACAGGTCGGCAGATAGCGGCAGCTTGGCCCGAGCACCGGTGAGATCAGCCAGCGATAGAGGTGAATCGGCAGGCTCAGGAGCCAGACCGGCCATCGCCGTCCCGGCGCCCTTGCGCGGCCCGCGGTCGTGTCACCCGCGCAAGGGCCGTGGTCAGGTCGCGCAGCAAACGATCGAAGGGGCATGTCAGAACCGCCGGCCGTGCCACGATGACATAATTGTTTCCCGGCTGCGCCGGACCCGGTAAGACCGCACGCGCCGCCTCGACCAGGCGCCTGCGGGCGCGATTGCGCGCGACCGCCTTACCGACCCGCCGGCTGGCGGTGAATCCCATCCCGATCTCGGCCGCGGCGTCGTCGGCACCGGACGCCGCCCGCCTCGGCCCCACCTGCAGCACGAACGCCGGGCTCGCCCAGCGGCGTCGTGTCGCGGCAACCGCGAGAAACTCTGTCCGACGCTTGAGCCGCACCACCCGGACCGCTGGCCGATCCGCGGGCGCGCCATCGTCGGCCAAGGCCCGACCCGAGCCGAGGGGCGCCGTTTCAGGCCGACAGGCGCTTGCGCCCCTTGGCGCGGCGCCGCGCCAGCACCCGCCGACCGCCGACCGTCGCCATGCGCGCGCGAAAGCCATGCCGGCGCTTGCGGACGATGTTGCTCGGCTGATAGGTGCGCTTCACGGCGGAGCCCTCGCCAACCCCTTGTCAAACCGCCCGCTGTATAGGCCGGGGCACGCCCGGCTGTCAAACCGCGTGCGCCCCGGTCCGCAGGCATGACCGGTCCGTATTGAGCGCTCGGTGAACGCACGCGCCTCGGCGCGCTCGAGCGCACGCCTCGATCAACGCTCGCCCGCGCGAACAGCCTGGGCTGAGCCAACGTGCACACGACTTGGATCGATCGCAGTCCCATGGCCCTCCTGTGCGGCGTCCACCCGCCGCGGTCCACCTTGCTCGATCGCTATCTGGCGACGGATGCCCGGGGCGTCAATCGTGAGCCGGACGAAACATCGAGCTGACCGCCGCCTTTGAGCTGAGGCTCGAGCCGCCCCCGCGAGGTCTCGGTTCGGGCAGGGCGCGGGACCCCCTGCCGTCAACAGCTCGTGACCCGGGGTGATCGGAAGATGCACGGCCGGCCGGTTAGACTTACAAGAGGGTCGTCTGAGGAGCGTGAGACGGGCTTGATCATACCGAACGCTCTGATCCGAGTGCTGCACGCGGTCGCAGTGGGCGTGGTCATCCTGGTGGCCACCGCGATGACGACCGAGGCGCCGCGGTCGCAACTCTGGGACCGCTGGCTTGCGCACGATCCGAGCTCGACACGGCGGATCGACCATAGCGCATGGGAGGCGTTCCTGATGCGCTATCTCAGGATCGGGTCCGATGGCGTGCACCGGGTCGCCTACGCCGTCGTGACGCCCTCCGACCGCGCGGCTCTCGATGCCTATATCAAGCACCTCGCCGCTCTGCCGATCAGCACTTACAACCGCGCCGAGCAGATGGCTTACTGGATCAATCTGTACAACGCGCTGACGGTGCGGCTGGTCCTGGATCACTACCCGATCGACAGCATTCGCGACATCGGCGCGGGCTCGGGGGCGGGCCTCGGCGAAGCCTGGGACGAGAAGCTGGTCGAGGTCGAGGGGGTGCCGATCTCGCTGAACGACATCGAACATCGGATTCTGCGGCCGATCTGGCGCGATCCGCGGGTCCACTATGTCCTCAGCTGCGCCGCCGTCGGCTGTGCGAATCTGCAGCCGGAGC
>JBKPDM010000482.1:0-5882 GCA_046727895.1 Pseudomonadota bacterium
TGGCCAGACCACCGGCCAGTAGCAGGTCGAGACGGCGACCCGCACGACGTGCCCCTGCGGAAAGGCGTGGGCCACGTCGTTGAGCTGGACGACGGCCCGATAACGGTGACCGGGCTCAAGAGCGAGCGGTCGTTCGTGGCCCTCCCGGTGAGTGAGATTGAGCACGCCATAAGTCACCCGTAACGAGCTGCCGTCTGGCGCCACGTCATTGAGCCGGACGGCCACGAGCGCTACCGGACGGTCGACGCTGAGCTCAAGCTCGACAAGCGGTGCACCCAGAATTTCCGTACGCTCCGCCAGCGGTTCCGAGTCGAACAACAGTGAGCGGGCGTCGTCCTCGCGCTGGTCGGACGGCAGGTCCCTCTTACTGCCGAATGCACACCAGTCGCCGGCATTTGCTCCAGTGCTCTGCGGAGAGGACAGCGCCAGGCGGGTTGCCGGCGACTCAGGAGCCGGTGCAAGGCGCCCGGCATTGAGAAACAAGCGGCGCTGCCCGATCCGGGACGACGGCCACTGGGTCTCCGCCGCCCATCGCCCCGGCCGTTCTGTCGGATCGCCGCTGGGCGACGCCCACTCCTGCATCCAGACCCGGTATTGCGGCTCGTCCATAATGCCGGTGTCCACGCCCTTGAGCCAGTAATCCCACCAGCGCAGGGCTTCCTGAAGAAAACCAATACTTGGGCCCGGCAAAGAATCGTGGGGAAAGGCGTGACACCACGGGCCGATCAGCCCCTTGCGGGGCGCATGCAGCCCTTCGAGCAGTCGCGGGACGGCGTTGCGATACGCGTCGGCCCAGCCGCCGATCGCGTAGACGGCGCACTGAATGGCGCCGTAGTCCTCACAGACCGAGCCATGCTTCCAGTATTCGTCGCGCACCGGATGCTGCAGCCACAGTTCGGGGAAAAGAACCCCGTTTTCCAGTCGGTCACGCCACATGGCCTGCCAGCGGTCACCGACGATCTCCGGGTCCGGAGGTAACGCGTTGGAGCAAAGCAGCACTGCACCCCAGGCGAGATTCTCGTTGCTCAGGCAACCGCCCATGTAGTGAGCGTCGTCGGCATAGCGGTCGTCTGACGAGCACAGGGCAATGATTGCCTTGAGGGCGGGGGGCCGCCGTGCGGCCACCTGGAGGGAGCTGAAACCACCCCAGGAGATGCCCGTCATGCCCACGTTGCCATCGCACCACGGTTGAGCTGCGATCCACGCGATCGCTTCCAGGGCGTCGTCCTGCTCCCGGTGCTGATACTCGTCGGCCATCAGGCCGTCGGAATCCCCGCTGCCCCGCACATCCACCCGCAGCGCGGCGTAGCCGTGCCCGGCGATATAGTGGTGAATCGGCTCATCGCGCAGGCGGGTGTAGTCTCGTTTGCGATACGGGATGGATTCCAGGATGCCGGGAACGGGTCGCGATTCGGCGTCTTGCGGCAACCACACGCGGGCGGCAAGCTGGCAGCCGTCCGACAGCGGGATCCAGACGTTTTCAACGACACGCACCGGTCGTGGGAAGGTATCGACCACCTGCATTGCCGTGGCTCCCTTGAAAGACGGGTTTGCCATTTCTCGATAGCGGACAGACCAGCGCCATGCGCCTGCATACCCCGGGTTCCGCAGGCTGGTCCGGCCGTGCGGCTCAGGGCGTGGCCGGATCAGCAGCTACGACGGTTGTGGCACCTCGCAGGTCTAGCCAGAGCCCCCGCGGCGTGCGGCCGATCCGGACGACGGCCTGGTCGCACGACGGGCAGCGCAGAATGGCGCCGAGCTCGATGGCGTAGAGCATCAGCTCCGCCATCGGCCGGGTCCTGCCGCAGCCCGCACAGGTCGTCGGCGCAAGCGTTGCATCGAACGCGAAAACCTCGAGCAGCAGACCGCCCGCGGCGTTGCCGTCGAGCGTGTAGCGGTCACCCTCGGCACTCATCTCATTCCTCTCCCGTCGGACCGAAGCGCTCTGTCCTGATCCGCGCCGGTTCGTGCCCGAGCCCGACCAGCGCATTGGCCACCGCCTCTACCATCGGCGTCGGGCCGCAGACGTACACATCCGGATGCATCTCTGGCGACACCCCTGCCGCGGCCAGCATCGGGGCATCGATCCGCCGGTCAAAGCCCTTCCAGCCATCCGGCGGTCGCTCGCGCGTCAGCGTCAAGTTGACCTCCGGGCCGCCCGGTTCCGCGCCGAGCCGCTGCAGCTCCTGGCGGTAAATGATGTCAGCGACCGCCCGCGCCGAATAGAGAAGGCGGGCGTGGATCGCCCGGCCGGCGCCGCCACTGGCCGCACGGTGGCGCAGGATCGCCATGAGCGGGACCACGCCCGAGCCGCCCGCGACCAGCATGAGCGGACGGCTCATGGCAACCGACCAGGTGAAGTAGCCGCCGATCGGCCCGCGGAGCTCGAAGCGATCGCCCGGCCGGGCCTCATCGGCGAGCCAGGGCGAGACCTCTCCGCCTTCGAGCCGCTCGACTGTGAGCGCGAGCCGCGGTGCCTTCGGCGGGGAGGCGATCGAGTAGCTGCGCTGAGCCTGGTAGCCGTCCTCCGCGGTGAGCCGGACGTCGACGTGCTGGCCCGCGAGATGGCCCGGCCAGCCCGGGACGTCGAGCACGAGCGTGGTCGCCCGGCGAGTTTCGGCCACCCTCTCGACCACCTCCGCAGACCGCCAGGGGAGGGCCCCCGCGGGCGGCCGCAGCGCCGCCTCAGTCGCCGGCATAGCGCTGCTCGCGCCATGGGTCGCCGTAGATGTGGTAGCCGAGCGACTCCCAGAAGCCCGGCTCATCGTGCTCTATGAACCGCAGCCTGCGGACCCATTTTGCCGATTTCCAGAAGTAGAGGTGGGGGACCAGCAAGCGCGCCGGGCCGCCATGCTCGGGCGCCAGCGGCTCGCCATCGTAGTGGGTCGCCACCATGCCCTTGCCATCGATCAGATCCTCGACCGGGAGGTTTGTGGTGTAACCGCCATCGCAGTGGGCCATGAGATAGGGCGCCGGCGGCTCGTCGAGTCCCGCCGCCTCGATCAGGTGATCGATCGTGACGCCCTTCCATTGCGTCCCAAGCTTGCTCCACTTGGTGACGCAATGAATGTCGACGGTGATCTCGGTCTGCGGCAGGGACTGGAACTCGTCCCAGGTCCACCGGCCAGCGAGCGATCCCCCGTCCTGCAGCGCAAGGGTCCACTTCTCGAGTGGCGTACGCGGCGTCGGGCCGGCGCTCAGCACCGGGAAGTCGTCGGTGACGAACTGGCCGGGCGGAACCCGATTTCCTTCGGGCCTAGCACGGGGTCGGCCCGAGAAGCCTCTGGTCGTCGTCGTCATGAGCGCTGCCTCCGCGGGCGCCGCATCAGGCGGACCGGAACCCGAGATTGAATACGGGTGGTTCCGCCCGCGCCATTTTTACGCTCAGTGTGAGTATTTAGGTTGCTCATTTAAGCCCTCCCCCACTACGTGAAGCTGGCGCGCATGCGCGGCGCAGATCTGGTTACGGAACCGCCGCGCGAGCACCAGGATGATCGCCATGGCGACCAGGTTCACGAGTTGCGTAATCATGAAGACGGCATCGCCGATCATGAACGCATGACCGAGAAAGACCGCTGCCGCCAAGGCCCATATCGCGTAGGCGCGCTCGCTGATTCCGGCGGAGCAATGCTCAGTCCAGAGGTGCGAGATCTGAGGGGCGTAGGCGCCGATGACAAGCGCAGTCCCAATATAGCCGATCATAGACAGGAAGTTCGCCATACCTTCGCACTCGTTGCTGGACTAAGGGATGAAGCATTCCTCGCGTCGCCCGGGAGCATATGCGGGATCCACCGGCTGCCCTCAGTCCTAGCCGGCGCTGAACATCTTACGGTTCTCTTTCACCATCGCCTCGAGCGATCGTGGCGGTCTGCCAAGGATTGCCTCGACATGGGGAGACAACCGGTCGTAGCTGTTTGCGGCGTGCAGATGCGCCATCGTCAGTAGATGGTCAAACACGTGCTCGGGCAGTCCGTGACTGCGCAGTTCTTGGTCGCGCCACTCATCGCGAGGTACGTCGACGTAGGTGACGGAGCGCCCGAGCGCTGCGCTGTACTCCCCGGCGAGCGCGTAGAGATCCTGCGACCGCGGTCCTGTCAGCTCATAGATCTTGCCGACGTGCTGCAAGGGATCAAGCAGGACAGAGGCCACCACCTCCGCAACATCCTTTGTGGCGACCGGAGATGTACGCCCCGAACCGAAGGGTAGTCGAATGGTCCCGTCGCGAGCGATCTGCTCGGCGGCCCAGGCTAGGAAGAAAAAGTTCTCCTGAAACGCTGTCGGCCGAACTTGGACCACAGGCAAACCCGACCAGTTCAAGGCCTGCTCAGCAAGCCAATGCTGACGTTGTTGCCGCGAGTCGGTCATGTTCCGCAGGCTCATCTGAGATACGGTCATTTGTGACATGTTGACGAGCACCTCGACGTCGCCCTTCTCGCGCGCCGCCGCGCCCATGCCGATCGCTGCCTCGAGATAGCTGGACGATACGCTCATCCCGAAATAGACACGCCGGCAGGTGTCCAGCGCGCGTGCAATGTCTTCGGTCCGTGTAAGATCACCGACAAAGACTTCCGCCCCGGCCCGGCGCAGGGCGTCAGCGCGGTCATCGTCACGCCGAACGAAAGCCCGGACCGGAACCTGTCGCCCGAGCAAGATGCTGACGACGAGGCCCCCAATGCCGCCAACCTGTCCCGCAGCACCTGTGACCAGGATCGGTTGTCGTGTGCTCATCGCTTTCCTGTCTGCCGCTCTACGCTTTGAGCGGGCCGGTCGCGTGCTGCATTCCATCCCGTCTGCGCCAAGCCCCTGTTCCACCGCGACTACTGTGCTCGGCCTTGTTATCGGCCGGCAGGTGAGCGAAATCGCCCATCTCGGTGGCGACGAGGTTTCGCGGTGCGGTCTCAGGCAGCCGCACCGGCGCGCCGGGGCAGTTTCCAGCCCGGGCGTGGGAAGTGGCAGGTATAGCCGAGCGGGTATCGCTCGAGATAGCCCTGGTGCTCCGGCTCGGCCTCCCAGAATTCGCCGGCGGGCGAGACCTTCGTCACGACGCGGCCTGGCCACAGGCCGGAGGCGTCGACATCGTCGATCGTCCGGAGCGCTTCGTCACGCTGCGCCTCGGAGACATAGAAAATCTCCGAGCGATACGAAGTTCCGACATCGTTGCCTTGGCGATTCAACGTGGTCGGATCGTGAATCTGGAAGAAGAACTCCAGAAGGTCGCGGTAGCTGATGAGCTTCGGGTCGAACTCGATCTCGATGGCCTCGGCGTGAGAGCCATGGTTGCGATAGGTCGCGTTCGGCACATCGCCGCCCGTGTATCCTACACGCGTGCTGACTACGCCGGCCAGCTTGCGGATCAGGTCCTGCATGCCCCAGAAGCAACCTCCGGCAAACACGGCACGTTCAAGCTTGCTTGTCATCACGAGTCCTCCGTCTTCCCCTCTCCCGGATCACCGCCTCTCGTCGCCGCGCCGCACCTTGGCGAGGCTAAACCTTGGCGATGACCTTGATCTCGATCAGCTGCTCCGGCAACGCCAGGCGCGGCGTCACCAGGATCGTACTGGCGACGACCGGTCGGCCGCCGTAGGCCGCCGCCCTCACCTCGCCAGCCACCGCAAACGCCGCGTCCATGTCCGTGACGAAGATCACCTCCTCGACGATGTCGTCCATGGTTGCACCGAAGGCCGCCAGCACCTTCTTTACGTTGGCGTAGCTCTGCGCCATCTGCGGGCCCATGTTGCCGTGATCGGCGATCTTGCCCGCTGGATCGAGCGGCGGGGGCGCTATCATTTTGCCCTCATCGTCGTGGCTCAGCTGGCCGGACACGTAGATCGTGTCGCCGACCTTGACCGCCTGGGCATAGCCGTACTGGTCCTCCCACGGCA
>JBKPDM010000483.1:0-6271 GCA_046727895.1 Pseudomonadota bacterium
ATCTGCAAGAACGGGATCGTCTGCCAGGCGAGAGCAACGCCCTGCCTCGAATATTGCCTGTCGTCGACCCTGACGAGCGGATCTGCGGCGGGCTCGCTGGTCGTGCCCCCCACGCCCTCCTTCCCGTACTCCCCCGATGGCGGGCCGGTCTCAGCGCGAGACCGGCCCTTCGTCGCGTGCCGCTGCGGCGCGGCACCACGCCCCCGCTGCCTTGCCCGCTGAGGCGAATTCCCCTATAGCCCTGACCCGGCGCGCTCTAGCGCGTCGGTGGTTGCGCGGTTCTGTGTTGCGGGATGGTTCAGCGATGCTGGACAAGACCTATCGGCCGGCCGAGGTGGAGGCCAAGTTCGACCGCCTGTGGGAGGAGGGCGGCTATCTTGCGCCGAGCAGCGAGCCAGGCGCAGAGCCCTACTGCATCGTCATCCCGCCGCCGAACGTCACCGGCAGCCTGCACATGGGCCACGCGCTCAACAACACTATCCAGGACACCCTGATCCGCTTTCACCGCATGCTGGGGCGTGCGGTGCTCTGGCAGCCGGGCTCGGACCACGCCGGCATCGCGACCCAGATGGTGGTCGAGCGCGAGCTCGCCAAGGAGGGCAGGACGCGCCGCGAGCTCGGGCGCGCGAATTTCGTCGAACGGGTCTGGACATGGAAGGAGCAGTCCGGCGGTCTGATCAGCCGGCAGTTGCACCGCCTCGGCGCCTCGGCCGACTGGTCGCGCGAGCGCTTCACCCTCGACGAGGGGCTCTCGCTCGCGGTCCGCAAGGTGTTCGTCGAGCTGCACCGCGCGGGGCTGATCTACAAGGACAAGCGCCTGGTCAACTGGGACTGCCAGTTGCAGACCGCGGTCTCCGACCTCGAGGTCGATCAGACCGAGGTCGACGGCCGGCTCTGGTACATCCGCTATCCCATCGAGGGGCGAAGCGGCCGCCACATCACCGTGGCGACGACCCGGCCCGAGACCATGCTCGGCGATACCGGGGTCGCGGTGCATCCCGACGATCCGCGCTATCGGGACCTGGTCGGGCAGCACGCCATTCTGCCGCTGGTCGGCCGGCGCCTGCCGATCGTCGCCGACGCCTATTCCGACCCCGAGAAGGGCTCGGGCGCGGTCAAGATCACCCCCGGCCACGACTTCAACGACTTCGAGGTCGGCCGGCGCCACGAACTCGACATGATCAACATCATGGACGGCGAGGGCCGCCTCAACGATCAGGTGCCGGAGGCCTATCGCGGCCTCGATCGCTTCGTCGCCCGCGAACGCGTGCTGGCCGACCTCGAGGCCGGGGGGCTGATCGAGAAGATCGAGCCGATCCGGCACGTCGTCCCCTTCAGCCAGCGCTCCGAGACGCCGGTCGAACCGCTGCTCAGCGATCAGTGGTACGCCGACGCCAAGACCCTGGCCGGAGCGGCGATCGAGGCAGTCGAGCAGGGCCGCACCAGCTTCGTGCCCAGGCAGTGGGAGAGCACGTATTTCGAGTGGATGCGCAACATCCAGCCCTGGTGCATCTCGCGCCAGCTCTGGTGGGGCCATCAGATCCCGGCCTGGTACGGTCCGGACGGCGAGATCTTCGTCGCCATGGACGAGGCCGGGGCCGCGGAGCAGGCGGCGCAACACTACGGCCGGCGGGTCGAGCTGCGGCGCGACGAGGACGTGCTCGATACCTGGTTCTCGTCCGCGCTCTGGCCGTTCTCGACCCTCGGGTGGCCGGAGCAGACGCCGGAGCTCGCGCGCTTCTATCCGACCAACGTGCTGGTCACGGCGTACGACATCATCTTCTTCTGGGTCGCGCGGATGATGATGATGGGCCTCAGGTTCATGGGCGAGGTCCCCTTTCGCGAGGTCTACATCCACGGCCTGGTGCGCGACGAGCGCGGCCAGAAGATGTCGAAGAGCAAGGGCAACGTCATCGATCCGATGGAGCTGATCGAGAAATATGGCGCCGATGCGCTGCGCTTCGCGCTCCTGGCCAGCACCGTGCAGGGCGGCGATGTCAAGCTCGGCGAGGGCCGCGTCCAGGGCTACCGCAACTTCATGACCAAGCTCTGGAACGCGGCGCGGTTCTGCGAGCTGCGCGACTGCGATCTCGTTCCGGACTTCGACCCCAAGGCTTGCCAACAGACCGTCAACCGCTGGGTGCTCAGCAAGCTCGCACAAGCTGCCGGACAGACACAGGTTGCGCTCGAGAGTTATCGCTTCAACGACGCGGCCAACACGCTTTACCACTTCACCTGGAACGAGTTCTGCGACTGGTATCTCGAGCTCGCCAAGTCGCTACTGGCCGGCACGGATACGCCGGCGGACGAGACCCGGGCGACCGCGGGCTTCGTGCTGGCGCAGTTGCTGCACCTGTTGCACCCGCTGACGCCGTTCGTGACCGAGGAGCTCTGGGAGTGCCGCTACGGCGCGCCGGGAGGGCTGCTGATCGGCGCGTCCTGGCCCGAGCTCGAGGGAAAGCTGATCGATCCCGAGGCGGAGGCGGAGCTGGACTGGCTGATCCGCGCGGTGACGAGCCTGCGCGCCGCGCGCAACGAGCTCGACGTGCCAGCCGCCGCGAAGCTCGAGCTTGAGGTTCGGGACGCGAGCCCGGAGACCGTGAAGCGGCTCGCGACGCATGGGAATGCGCTCAGCCACCTTGCCCGGCTCGTGGGGATCAAGGCGCCGGCTACGGGACGCCTCGCGCGCGGCTCGCTCCAGGTCGTCGTCGACGAGGCGACGTTCATGCTGCCGCTTGCCGGCGTCATCGATCTCGAGCTGGAGCGGGCGCGCCTGGACAAGGAGCTCGCAAAGACCGAGTCCGAGATCGCGCGCTTCGATCAGAAGCTCGCCAACCCCCAGTTCCTCGAACGAGCTCCGAGCGAGGTGATCGAGACGCAGCGCGCGCGCCGCGCCGAGGCCGAGCAGACGCGCCAGAAGCTCGAAGCGGCGCTCGCCCGGATCGCTTCCTAGCGCGGACGAAGGTCATGCTGAGCTGCTTCGCGCCCCGAGATGAGCCAGGCGCACGGCCGGTCCGGGTAGTTGCGCGGGCCCGCTACGACGACTGGCTCGCCGGGCAGCCGGGGCGCGTCCGGGCGTGGCTCGAGGGTTCCGGCTTCGAAGCGAAAGCCGGGCGCGCGATCGTGGTTCCCGGGACCGATGGCGCCCCCGAAGCGGCGCTCCTGCTCCTGAGCGACCCACCGGAGCCTTGGGATTTTGCCGCGCTTCGGGGTCGGCTGCCGGCCGGAACCTGGTATCTCGAGGCGGACGAGGGCGAGCTCGATCACGCTCAGGCAGCGCTCGGCTGGGCGCTCGCCAGCTATCGGTTCGATCGCTACCGGAAGAAGCATCAGGAGAAGGATCAGGACGGCCAGGAACCTCGTCTCGCCCTCGAGGAGGGCGCCGAGAGCCGGCGCGCCAATGTCGTCGCCGAGGCGGTCTGGCTGGCGCGCGATCTGATCAACACGCCCGCCTCGGATCTCGGCCCGGCCGAGCTCGCCGATGCGGCGCGCACGGTCGCAGCACGCTACGGCGCCGAGTTCCGCACGATCGAGGGCGGTGCGCTGCTCACGGAGAACTACCCGGCGATCCACGCGGTCGGCCGCGCCAGCCCGCGCGCGCCGCGGCTGATCGAGCTGGTCTGGGGCAAGCCCGCCGCGCCGAAGGTCACCCTGATCGGCAAGGGTGTCTGCTTCGACACCGGCGGGCTCGACCTCAAGACCTCGCAGAACATGCTGCTGATGAAGAAGGACATGGGCGGCGCCGCGGTGACCCTGGCACTCGCCCAGGCGCTCATGGAGCTCAAGGTGCCGGTGCGGCTCCGGCTGCTGATCGGCGCGGTCGAGAACAGCGTCGGGGGCAGCGCCTTCCGCCCGGGCGACATCCTCGAGACCCGCAAGGGGCTCACCGTCGAGATCGGCAACACCGATGCCGAAGGCCGGCTGGTGCTGGCCGATCTGCTGAGCGAAGGCGACCGCGAGCGGCCCGATCTCATGATCGACTGCGCGACGCTGACCGGCGCCGCGCGGGTGGCGCTCGGCCCCGATCTGCCGGTGCTGTTCACGCCCGACGATCGTCTGGCCGACGACCTGCTCGCGGCGGGTCGGGCGACCTTCGAGCCGCTCTGGCGACTGCCGCTGCACACCCCTTACCGCGAGCTGCTCGAGAGCCCGATCGCCGACATCAACAACACCGGCAAGGGCAGCTTCGCCGGCGCCATCACCGCGGCTCTGTTCCTCGAGGAGTTCGTCAGCGAGACCGCGGCCTGGGCGCATCTCGACATCTTCGCCTGGAACCCCGAGGCGAAGCCGGGCCGAGCGAAAGGCGGCGAGGCGACCGCGCTCCGCGCTCTCCTGGCCATGATCGAGCGCCGTTTTTCAGCCTGATCCCACCGCCAACGCTCGCCCCTGCCCCGGAGCTCTCATGCACCGCGACCAACCGTCGAGGCGCGCCGATTATCGCGCCTTCTACGAGGTGCCGAGCCGCTGGCTCGACAACGACATCTACGGCCACGTCAACAACGTCAATTATTACAGCTACTTCGATACCGCGATCGCGCACTGTCTGATGGGCGAAGGCGGCCTCGCGCCCTGGACCGACCATGTGATCGGCTTCTGTGTCGAGAGCGGCTGCCGCTTTCGCCGCGGCCTGCGTTTCCCCGACCGGATCATGGCGGGGCTCAAGGTGACCCGGCTCGGCCGCTCCAGCGTGCGCTACGAGATCGGCATCTTCGGCAACGACGACGATGCGGCGGCCGCGGACGGCTACTTCGTGCACGTCTTCGTCGAGCGGGCGAGCGAGCGCCCGGCGCCGATTCCGGCGCCGATTCGCGCTGCCCTCGCGCGGCTGCTCGCTGAGGCGGATTGACGCGCGCGCCCGCTCCATCGCCCTCCAGGGCGATCGGCTTGCATGCGATGGCGGGCCACCGCTAAATTGCCTGGCGCCGCAATCCGTTGCGCCGGACGGCGCGCGCCGAGGAGATGCCGTGGACGAGCAGCGGGCGAGGCTCAGGATCAATCTGTCCCAACGGGAATTCGAGGTCGAAGGCAGCGAGCGCTTCGTCAAGGCCTACGCCGAGCGGTTCGACGCCCTGCTAGCTGGACTGAGCGATCCGACCCAAGAGGCCCTGCCTCCGCCCGCCGCGCCGCGAGCCGCGCCCGTGGCCGCCGCACCTCGACCCGCCGCCCAGACCTTCGGCGAGATGCTGCATCAGCTGCCCCGCTCGGCGAGCGACGTCGACCGCATGCTCGCCGCCGGCTACTTCGCCCACCTGCGCAGCCCCGACAAGTCGTTCAGCACGGGCGAGGCCAACGATCTCTTGACCGAGCAGGGCATCAAGATCGGCAACCCCTCGCAATCCGTGCGCCAGAATGTCGCTGCCAAGCGGGTGTTCAGGCACCAGGGGCGCTATCGGGTGTCACAGACCGGCCTCGACTACCTCCGCCAGCTCCTGGGCGCCGAACTGCCGGTCTGATCATGGCGAGCGATCCGGATGCCGGACCGAGCGGGGCTGATCTCGCGCCGGCCCGTCGGGCCATGCTCGAGACCATCGAGCGCGAGATCGCCTGGTTCGGCACCGGCGACGGCAGCCGCAGGCTCGATTCGCGGGTCCGCGCCGCCATGCTCGAGGTGCCGCGCGAGCGCTTCGTGCCGCCCGATCTGGCCGCGCGGGCGTATGACAACCAACCCCTGCCGATCGGCCATGGTCAGACCATCTCGCAGCCCCTGATGGTGGCGGTGATGAGCCATCTGTTGCGGCTCGAGCCGCAGGCGCGCGTGCTCGAGGTCGGCACCGGCTCGGGCTATCAGACGGCGGTCCTGGCCGAACTGGCCGCCGAGGTGGTCACGATCGAGGTGCTCGAGGCGCTGGCCGCCGACGCCAAGGCGAGGCTGGCCGAGCTCGGCTATCGAAACGTCGAGTGCCATCTCGGCGACGGTGCGGCCGGCTGCCCGGGGCGGGCGCCCTTCGATGCGATCCTGGTGACCGCGGCCGCCCGCTCGGTTCCGCCCGCCCTGGTCGAGCAGCTGAGGCCCGGCGGTCGGATGGTGATCCCGGTCGGCGGCGATCCGTTCAGCCAGGACCTGCTCCTGATCGAGAAGGACGCCGAGGGCCGCACCCGCGAGCGTACCCTGTTTGCCGTGGCCTTCGTGCCGCTGCGCAGCGGCTGACCCGCGGTTGACACGGCGATTCGCTTGATCTGCGGACGCCGAACCGTTATTCTCCTGGACCATGACGATCACGATCCAGCTTCGCCGGCAATGCGCGCGAATTATCCGCCCCACCACGATCGG
>JBKPDM010000484.1:0-17505 GCA_046727895.1 Pseudomonadota bacterium
CCTTGCCACGTGTGCGGGTTGCCCGACGGCCAAGTCGGGCCCCGGTCGACTGTTCAGGTTGACGATCGGTGCGGGTGGGCGCCGCGCAGACACCCGGGCTTCAGCTGATGGCTGAGCAGCCGACAAACCTCCGGCGTCCCACCCACATCGTGGCGGCGCTGCGCAGCGCCGCCACGATGCCGCGAACCCTATAGCGACAGCCCCAACCTAACCAAGACACGTGCTCACCTCATCGAGCGGGAGGAAAACGATGATCGACGTTTCTCGTATCTCGACGAAGAGCGAAGCTCGGAACCTGATGCACAACGCTGAACGCTTAGGTCGTCATGACGTCTATTGGCAGGCATTCAAGCGTTTATGCGAGCTCGAAGGAGCATCATGTGATGACCCGCTCCACAAGGGCTTCTACAGGGTTCTTGCGGCATATGAGGAGCTGCTAACCAAGAAACACGGTCGAACCACCAAGGCTGCGCGGACACGCCAGAAACTGGCCAGCAAAGGGGTGGAGCGCTGCCTCGAGGATTGGGCGCTGAGTAGTCAGGCTACCGAGGGCTTTACGCTCCTGATCGAAGCAGGCTTGCCCGAACTGACGGGCGAATATCTGGTCATCAAATATACTGAGCGTTTCCCTGAGCACGTGGTTGCCGCCGCAAAGCGGCGACTCGCGCCCCACGGTGACCGTCAACCGCATGCCTCGTTTCCGCGCTCGGGCCAGAAGTCGCCGAGCACCTGGTCAAGGCTGTAGGGGCAGTGATCGGGAAAACGGTCGGCGATGTGCGCCTCGCCGTATGGCGTCAGCTTCTTTTGCAGGTCGCTGCAGGCCTGTCCGTACAGTCGTGGCAGCTGGCGTTTGAGGTCGCGGGCCAGTGTCGCAGTGATGTGGTCGTCGATCTCCCGACGGAAGGTCACGGTCTCCGCGATCCATCCCCGCCGGGGGGCCCGGGCTGGCGAATGCTCCAACAGCAGCAGATGCTCGATGATTCGACGAGCCCAGCTCCGAATCCTGCTGCGGCGTTCTGTCCCCAAATCGGCGATCTCCTCGGCGATGTGCGCGAGATCGAGGGGCACATTCGGCCGCGAACGCGCGAACCGGCGCAGCTCCTTCGCCTGCGCCTGAGTCCAGGCGTAGAAGTCGTTTTCGTAGAGCTGGCTGGCCTCCCCGTGCCTCATGGTCACCCTCGGCCGTCGGCGGAAGTTGCGGGCCAGAAGTCGCCCAGAACTTGGTCGAGCGTGTAGGGGCAGCGCTCGGGAAAGCGATCGGCGATGTGCGCCTCGCCGTGCGGTGCCAGCTTCTTCGGCAGGTCGATGCACACCTCCTCGTAAAGGCGCGGCAGCTGACGCCTGAGGTCGCGGCGCAGCGCGCCGCTGAGGCGACGGTCGATGTCGCGGCGCCAGGTCACGATCTCGGCGATCCAGCCGGCGCGCGGCTCCCGAGCCGGCGAGTGTTGCAGAAGCAGAAGATGCTCGATGATGTTGGCGGTCCAGCTGCGCAGCGAGTCGCGTTGGTTCCGGCCCAAATCGGCGATCTCCTCGGCGATGTGCGCGAGGTCGAGGGGCAGGTTCGGCCGCGTGCGCGCGAAGCGACGCAACTCCTTCGCCTGGGCCTTGGTCCAGGCATAGAAGTCATTCTCGTACAGCTTCTCGACGGGTGCCGTGTTCATCGCCTAACCCTAATGCGCCGGGCCGCTCCGGGGCAATATTCGTAGCCGCTCGAGGGTCAGGTGGGAGCCTTCTCGCTTACAACTCTCACGAGCAGGCGCGATACCTCGGCGACATCAGGCTCGATCGGATGCGGCAGATCGTCCAGGCGGCTGGGGGCAGGAACCCGCTCGCCTGCCTCGACGATCAACGCAATATGGCCCGCAAGCGCTTCTTCGGCATTGAGCGCGGCCTCCTGGAGCGTGTCACCACCGCTGGTGCAACCCGGAACGTCCGGAAAAAAGACACTGTAGCCGGTCTCCGCGTCGCCCTCGATGATCGCGGGATAATGGCGAATCGGCATGTCAGTCCTTCCGCAACCTCACGCCACTCTGGCGCCAGTCAGGCGCGCCGCGCCAGCCGGCCGCTTCGAGCCCGCGGATCACATCGCGGCTCGAGATCGGCATGTCGGCTCGAGTTGGCTGGCCGCTTGGCGTTAGCGAGCTGGCGAAGACAAGGCCTAAACGAGCTTGCGGACGTCGGTGATGTGGCCGGTGACTGCGGCGGCGGCAGCCATGGCCGGTGACATCAGATGGGTGCGGCCGCCCTTGCCCTGGCGGCCTTCGAAATTGCGGTTCGAGGTGCTCGCGCAGCGCTCGCCGGGCTGCAGCTGGTCGGGGTTCATGCCGAGGCACATCGAGCAGCCGGGCTCGCGCCACTCGAAGCCTGCCTCGAGGAAGATCCGATCCAGCCCCTCCTCCTCGGCCTGGTGCTTGACCAGGCCCGAGCCCGGCACAACCATGGCGTGCACGCTCGACGCCACCTTCCTGCCCTGCAACACCTCGGCGGCGGCGCGCAGATCCTCGATCCGGGCGTTGGTGCAGGAGCCGAGGAACACCTTGTCGACCCGGATCTCGGACATCGGGGTTCCGGGCTCGAGGCCCATGTAGGCGAGCGCCCGCTCCATGTGAGCCCGCTTGCCGGAGTCCTCGATCGCATTCGGATCGGGCACGCGTCCGGTGATCGGCTGGACGTCCTGCGGGCTGGTGCCCCAGGTCACCTGCGGCTCGATCGACTGAGCCCCCAGGGTCACCTCCTTGTCATAGCCCGCCCCGGCATCCGAGGGCAGGGTCCGCCAATAGGCGACCGCCTGCTCGAACGCGCCCGCTTTGGGCGCCATGGGCCGGCCCCGGATGTAGGCGAAGGTGGTCTCATCCGGCGCGATCAGGCCGGCGCGGGCGCCCGCCTCGATCGACATGTTGCAGATGGTCATGCGTCCGGCCATCGAGAGGCCGCGCACGATCTCGCCGGCATACTCGATCACGTGGCCGGTGCCGCCTGCCGTGCCGATCTTGCCGATGATCGCGAGGATCACATCCTTGGCGGTGACCCCGAAGGGCAGAGCGCCCTCGACGCTCACCCGCATGTTGCGCGGGCGTTTCTGGAGCAGGGTCTGGGTCGCCAGCACGTGCTCGACCTCGGAGGTGCCGATGCCGAAGGCGAGCGCGCCGAAGGCGCCGTGGGTCGAGGTGTGGCTGTCGCCGCAGACGATGGTCATGCCCGGCAGCGTGAAGCCCTGTTCGGGGCCGATGATGTGGACGATGCCCTGGCGGATGTCGTCGACGTCGAACAGCTGGATGCCGAAATCACGGCAGTTCTGCTGCAAGGTCTCTATCTGGATGCGCGACTGCTCCTCGGCGATGCCCTTGGAGCGGTCGGTGTTCGGCACGTTGTGGTCGGGCACCGCGAGGGTGGCATCCGGCCGACGCACCCGCCGACCGCTCTCGCGCAGCCCCTCGAACGCCTGCGGGCTGGTCACCTCGTGCACCAGATGGCGGTCGATGTAGAGGAGACAGGTCCCGTCCTCCTGGCGCTCGACCAGGTGCGACTCCCAGATCTTGTCGAACAGCGTCCTGGCTTCGGCCATGGCCTGGCACTCCCCGGAATGCGGGCGCTCCGCGCCGCCCGCTATTCGCTCTCGTTGTCGGTGCCGTTTTCGGGCCCGGCGCCGTTGGTCGGCACCACCACCGCCTCGCGGCCACGGGCCCGCTCGTCGCGCCGCTCGGTGATGCGCGCGGCCTTGCCGGTCCGCCCCCGCAGATAGTAGAGCTTGGCGCGGCGCACCCGGCCCCGGCGGACCACCTCGATGCCGGCGATCTGCGGACTGTATAGTGGGAAGATCCGCTCGACGCCCTCACCATAGCTGATCTTACGCACGGTGAAGGCCGAATTGATGCCGCGGTTCTTGCGCGCGATGCACACGCCCTCGAAGGCCTGGATGCGCTCGCGCGAACCCTCGACCACCTTGACGCTCACTCTGAGCGTGTCGCCGGGAGCAAAATCCGGTATGGGACGAGACTCGGTGAGCTGCGCGATCTGTTCCTTTTCGAGCTCCTGCAGCACGTTCATGGCAAACCTCACTTGTCATCGGCCCGATGCGGCTCGTGGTCCGTGCGCGTCTGTCCGGCGGCGACATGGCGCGCCCAGAGGTCTGGCCGGCGCGTCCGTGTGGTGAGCTCGGCCTGTTGCCGACGCCACGTCCGAATGCGCTCGTGGTGTCCGGAGACCAGGACCTCCGGCACAGGACGCCCCTCCCAGACCTGAGGGCGCGTGTAGTGGGGGTACTCGAGCAGATCCTCGGCGAAGCTTTCCTCGGCCAGTGAGGCCGGCTCACCGAGCACCCCGTGCAGCAGGCGCACGCAGGCGTCGATCAGGGCGATCGCGGCCGGCTCGCCGCCGGACAGCACGATGTCGCCGAAGCTCACTTCCTCGAGGTTCCGCGCCTCGACGACCCGTTGATCGATGCCCTCGAAGCGGCCGCATAGGACCACAACGCCGGGCTCTTGGGCAAGCTGCTGCACACGGCGCTGGGTCAGCGGCACGCCGCGCGCGCTGAGATACAGAATGGGGCGCGCCGACCCTTCGGCTGCGAGCGCGTCGAGGGCGCTCGCGATCACGTCGGGGCGCATGATCATGCCGGCCCCGCCGCCGAACGGCAGGTCGTCGACGCTGCGGTGCCGATCGGTCGCGAAAGCGCGCAGATCGACCGCCTCCAGGGACCAGATGCCTCGCTCCAGCGCGCGGCCGGCGAGCGAGTGGCCGAGCGGGCCCGGGAACATCTCGGGAAACAGGGTCAGCACGGTGGCCGACCAGGGCTGCGTGCGCGCGCTCATGCGGGCGGTTCCGCGGTGAGCTCCACCGGCGGCTCGATCACGAGCCGGCCCGCATCCAGATCGACCATCGGCACGGTCTGCCGATCGAACGGCAGGGCGAGGACCCGACCGTCCTCGGCCTCGACCTCGATCACATCGCCGGCGCCGAAGTTGTCGAGGCTGCGGACCGTCCCGAGCCGCGAGCCGTCAGGCCGCTCGACGACCAGGCCCTCGAGATCCGCGCGATAGAATTCGTCCGAACCGAGTTCGGGCAACGCCGAGCGCGCCACGTACAGCTCGACGCCGCGCAGAGCTTCAGCGGCGCTGCGGTCGCCGATGCCTGCGATGCGAACCAGGACGCCGCCGCGCGCGCGGCCGATCACCTGCAGTTCGAAGAGACGGCGGCCCTGCTGGTCGTAAACCGGGCCATAGGCGGCGACGTCTTCGGGTCGCTCGGTGAAGCTGCGCAGCCTGAGTGCTCCGCGCACGCCGTGTGCCGCGGCCACGCTGGCCACGCAGACCCACTTCGAAGCTTGCCGCCGATCGACCATGCGCGCTGTTCGAGCACGATGCTGAGCGCGTCCGACGCCCTAAGCGCCCGCGGCCTCGGCCGGCGCGGCGGCCTTCTTGGCCTCGATCGCGCCGGCCTTCTTGCCCGTGCCGCGCCAATGGACGGTGTTCTCGGTGATCCCGGCGCCGTCCAGAAACCGCGCGACCCGCTCGCTCGGTGTGGCGCCTCGGGCAAGCCAATAACGCAGCCGTTCCTCGTTCATGACCACGCGCTGCGGGTGCTCGTTCGCAAGCAGCGGGTTGTAGGTGCCGAGCTTTTCCAGAAAGCGCCCGTCGCGCGGACTGCGTGAGTCGGTCGCGACGATCCGGTAGAAAGGCCGCTTCTTGGTGCCGCCGCGGGCCAGGCGAATTCTTACGCTCATCGGTTCAATCCTGCTCCGACCGCTGCACGAGCGGGATCGCGTGGCGGGTCGGCCGCCTGAGGGGTGCATGACAGCGTCCCGGCCGCCGGCCGGGCTCACGGCGGGCGAAGAAGTAGTCGCCGCAGCCCGACGGGTCAAGCCAGGACTTGCCCTTACCGGGCCGGGGGCGCGATCGCGGCTTCAGTTCGATCGCTGCGCGACCTCGGCCTCCTCCGCGGAAGGAGTTGGCGCGAAGGTGACCCGTGCGAAGATCTCGTCGAGGCCGAGCTCAACGCCGAGCCCATCCAGTTTGAGACGAGCGTCAAGCCCGCGATAAACGATGCTTCGCCAACTTACCGTCGCCGGCCCTCGAGGCAACCTCGACTCCCGCCTCGTTCTGGTCGACCAGCGCATAGTGTTGGAGTGACGGAACCGTCTGATAGGCCCAACGCTTCCGCCCATGATCCCGCTCTGCCGTACTCTCAGAGAGGACCTCGACCACGATCACCGGTGTCTCAAGCCTGGTGGCTTTACCGGGGATTTCGCCGCAGGCGACGACCACGTCCGGGTACATGACATCACCAGCGGGTAGTCGTCACCTTGACATCGCTGGTGAAGACCTCGTACCCGCTTTTCTGCAACGGGACGCCAGCATTTGAGCAACGTTGCGGGTGATCCGGTTATGATCGATCGCCCCGCCGGTCATCATCCGGACGACGCCGCTGACGCGCTCGTAACGCTCGGGTTGCTGCTGCTCCCAGGCCAGGAATTCGGCGAGCGATCGGTGCCGAACCTCGAGTGCGGTCGCCATCAACCTTCTCCTGCTTGGCGACTCCAGATTGTAAGCGATTGTCGCATCGACCGGAATTCCGGCCAACTACCGCGGCAGGAGACCCGGCGGCAGACCGCGGGTCAGGCGAGGCCGGCCAAGCCTGGACTTGCCTTACCGGCCGGCCGCGAGCCCCGGCCCGGCGCCACGACCGCCACGCGCGACCCTTGCTCGACGGCGGGGAAGCCTTACGTAGACATGTACACGACAATGTAGATGGCGGATCCGATGGCGTTGCACATCCGACATCCCGAGGCCGATCGTCTCGCGCGTCGGCTCGCCGAGACCACCGGCAAGCCGCTGACTCAGGTGGTGATCGAGGCACTGCGCGACCGATTGAGGCGCGAGCAGAGCCGTACGGCATTTCCGCGCCTCAAGGAAGAGATCATGGCAATCAGTCGGCGGGCGGCCGCGCTGCCGCGGCGAACCGGCCGCAGCCCGGAGGAGATCATCGGCTACGACGCGCGTGGCTTGCCGCGCTGATGGTGATCGATACCTCGGCGGTCGTCGCGCTTTTGTTTGGCGAAGCGGAGGCGGAAGTCTTCGCCGAGGCGATCGAGGCGGACGCCGTGCGGCTCATGTCGGTCGCATCCACGCTGGAGGCCACGATCGTCATTGAAGCGAGCTCGGCCCGGAAGGTGGCCGCGATCTGGACGCGCTGCTCCAGACCATCGGGGTCTCGATCGAGCCGGTCACCACCGAACGGCTCGCGGCGGCTCGGTACGCATTTCACAGCTTCGGCAAAGGCCGCCATCCCGCGGCCCTGAATTTCGGCGATTGCTTCAGCTATGCGCTGAGCAAGGTCATGGGTGAGCCACTGCTGTTCAAGGGCGACGATTTCACGCGCACCGATGTCGCGCGAGTGAGGGTCGCCTGAGAACCGCTTACCGCGGCAGGAGGCCGGGCGGCAGGCCGCGGGTCAGGAACTGCTTCTCGCCCATCTTCTGCACCCGCTTCATCATGGTCTGCATCTGCTGATGCTGCTTGAGGAGCTTGTTGACCTCCTGCACGCTGGTGCCCGCGCCGGCAGCGATGCGGCGCTTGCGCGAGGCGTGGATGACCTTCGGGTTGCGCCGCTCGAACGGCGTCATCGAGCCGACAATGGCGATCTGGCGGGCGATCATCCGGTCGTCCAGCCTGGCCTCGGCCAGCTGCTGCTTGACCTTCTGGACGCCGGGCAGAAGGCCGAGGATGCCGCTCATACCGCCCATCTTGCGCATCTGTTTGAGCTGCGCGGCGAGATCGTCGAGGTCGAAGCCGCCCTTTTGCAGCTTGGCGGCGAGCTTCTCGGCCTCGGCCCGATCGACCGTCTCGCTCACCTTCTCGACCAGTGACACGACGTCGCCCATGCCAAGGATGCGCGAGGCCATGCGGTCGGGGTGGAACGCCTCGAGGGCCTCGATCTTCTCGCCAGTGCCGACCAGCTTGATCGGCTGACCGGTGACCGCGCGCATGCTGAGCGCGGCACCACCGCGGGCATCGCCGTCGAGGCGGGTCAGCACGATGCCGGTGAGACCGATCCGCTCGTGGAAGGTGCGCGCGAGATTGACCGCGTCCTGGCCGGTCAGCGCATCGGCGACCAGCAGGGTCTCGTGCGGCCGGACCCGGTCGCGCACCGTGGCGAGCTCCTGCATCAGCGGCTCATCGATGTGCAGCCGCCCGGCGGTGTCGAGGATCACCACGTCGAAGCCCTGGCGCTCGGCGGTCTGCCTGGCCCGCTCCGCAATCTGGACCGGCGGCTGGCCCGGCACGATCGGCAGGCTCTCGACCCCGGCCTGCTGAGCGAGCACGGCGAGCTGCTCCTGCGCCGCCGGGCGCTGGACGTCGAGTGAGGCGAGCAGCGCCTTCTTGCGCTCGCGGCTCTTCAGGCGAAGGGCGAGCTTGGCGCTGGTCGTGGTCTTGCCCGAGCCCTGCAGGCCGACCATCAGGACGACCTGCGGCGGCGGGCCGGCGAGGGTCAGCTCGCGCGCCTCGCCGCCGAGCAGCTCGACCAGGTGGTCGTTGACGATCTTGACCACCATCTGGCCCGGGGTGACGCTCTTCAGGACCTCCTGGCCGACCGCGCGCTCGCGGATCGCGGCGATGAAGTCCTTGACCACGGGCAGCGCGACGTCCGCCTCGAGCAGCGCGACCCGGATGTCGCGCAGCGCCGCCTCGACGTCGGCCTGCTGCAGAGCGCCGCGCCGCTTCAGCCGGTCGAACACGTTGCTCAGGCGGCCGGAGAGGTTCTCGAACATGGCTGATCCGCGGACGACGGCCCGTCCGCTCCGGGCCGGATCGATGGATGAAGGAACACGCACGTCACGGCGCAGGCACTGGGCCATGCGCCGCTCGAATCGGCGCGAAATGTGGTCGCCGGCTGGGGCGGAGTCAAGCAGCAGCCAAGGGATAGCGCCGATTTTCGCGGTTGCGCCCGGGGCGATCGCCTCTATTGTGCGCCGCCATGGACGAGCTCGACTTCCACAAGATGCAGGGCCTCGGCAACGACTTCGTCGTGCTCGATCGACGGAGCGGCAAGCTGTCGCTGAGCGCGGCCCAGCTCCGTCGGGTCGCCGACCGGCGCCTCGGGGTCGGCTGCGATCAGATTCTCTCGCTCGAGCCGTCGCAGCAGGCCGACGTGTTCATGCGGGTCTACAACGCCGACGGCTCCGAGGTCGGCGCCTGCGGCAACGGCACCCGCTGCGTCGCCCGTCTGATCATGGAGGAGCGGGGCGGCAACCGGGCCACGGTCGAGACCGCGGCCGGCATCCTCGCCGTCACCGCGGGTCTCCAGGGTTACACCGCCGACATGGGCCGGCCACGCTTTGGCTGGGACGAGATCCCGCTGGCCAAACCGATGGACACGCTCGCGCTGGATCTGGCCCTCGGGCCGCTCAGCGAACCGGTCGCGGTCAATCTCGGCAACCCGCATGCTGTCTTCTTCGTCGACGACGCCGAGGCGGTGCCGCTCGCCGAGCTTGGGCCGCCCCTTGAGCGGCACGAGCTGTTTCCCGAGCGCGCCAACATCGGCGTCGCGGAAGTTCGTGATTCGCGCACGATCCGCCTGCGGGTCTGGGAGCGGGGCACCGGGCTGACCACGGCATGCGGCAGCGGCGCCTGCGCAGCGCTCGTAGCGGCTGTGCGGCGTGGCCTCGCGGAGCGCTCGGCAGACCTGCTCCTGGACGGCGGCACGCTGCGGATCGCCTGGAACGAGGCCGATCGGGTCTTGATGACCGGACCCGCGAAGCACAGCTTCAAGGGTCGACTGGACCCTGAGATGCTGGCGGTCGCAACGTCGTCATGAGCGGGCCCGAGATCATTACCTTCGGCTGCCGCCTCAACAGCTACGAGTCGGAGGTCATGCGCGGCCACGCCGCCGCGGCGGGCCTCGGCGAGGACGTGGTGATCGTCCACACCTGCGCCGTGACCGCCGAGGCCGAGCGCCAGGCGCGCCAGGCGATCCGCCGGGCGCGGCGCGAGCGTCCCGGCGCCCGCATCCTGGTCACCGGGTGCAGCGCCCAGATCGAGCCCGCACGCTACGCCGCCATGGCCGAGGTCGACCAGGTGATCGGCAACGCCGCCAAGCTGCAGCCGGCGCTCTGGCGCAGCCTTGCCGACCCGGGCTCGGAGCGGGCGCGGGTCGTGGTCGACGACATCATGGCGCTCGGCGAGACCGCGCATCACTTGGTCGACGGGCTGGACGGGCGGACCCGGGCGTTCGTGCAGGTGCAGAATGGCTGCGATCACCGCTGCACCTTCTGCATCATCCCCCATGGCCGCGGTCCGAGCCGCAGCATCTCGGCGGGCGAGGTGGTGGCGCAGACCCGCCGTCTGGTCGATGGCGGCTACCTCGAGATCGTGCTCACGGGCGTCGATCTGACCTCCTACGGCAAGGATCTGCCCGGGCAGCCGACCCTCGGCCAGCTGGTCAGGCGACTCCTCAAGCTCGTGCCCGAGCTGCCCCGGCTTCGCCTGTCGTCGGTCGATCCGGCCGAGGTCGATCCCGATCTGCTCGCCCTGCTCGCCGACGAGCCCAGGCTGATGCCGCATTTGCACCTCAGCGTTCAGTCGGGCGACCCTCTGATCCTGAAGCGCATGAAGCGACGCCATAGCCGGGACGACGTGCTGCGGCTTTGCGCCGAGCTGCGTCATCAGCGCCCGGAGATCGCGTTCGGGGCCGATCTGATCGCCGGCTTTCCGACCGAGACCGAGGCGATGTTCGAGCGTACGCTCGCCCTGATCGACGAGGCCGATCTCGCCTATCTGCACGTCTTTCCCTACTCGCCTCGCGAGCGGACGCCAGCCGCGCGCATGCCGCAGCTGCCGCCCGCCGTGCGCAGGGAACGCGCCGCCAGACTGCGGAGGGCAGGGCAGGCAGCACATCGCCGCCACCTCGAGCGTCAGCTCGGCCGCTCCGCGCGCGTCCTGATCGAGCGTGACGGGACGGGCCGGAGCGAGAACTTCGCACCGTTTCGACTGATCGAGCCCGCCGAGGCCGCGGTGCCGGGCAGCCTGCTGACGGTCCTGGCCGAGCGGATCGAGGGCGCGACCCTGACCGGCCGGTGCGCGGCATGAGTGGGTTCTTCAGCCGTTTCCGCCGACGCGACGAGGCGACGTCCGAGATCTCCGAAAGCGTCGAGAGCGCCGGTAACGGTGAAGGGCGCGAGCGTTGGTATCAGCGCCTGCGGGCGGGCCTCAGCCGCTCGTCCAACCGCCTCAAGGACAGCATCGGCGCGATCTTCACCAAGCGGCGCCTGGACGCCGAAAGCCTCGACGAGCTCGAAGAGGCGCTGATCACGGCCGACCTCGGGGTCGAGACCGCGGGCGAGCTGGTCGCCGAGCTCGGCAGGAGCCGCTTCGGCAAGGAGGTGAGCGAGCAGGAGGTGCGCGGCGCGCTCGCCCAGTCGATCGCCCGGATCCTCGAGCCGGTCGCCAGGCCCTTCGAATTCGATCCGGCAACGCGGCCGCACGTGATCCTGGTGTGCGGCGTCAACGGCACCGGCAAGACCACGACCATCGGCAAGCTCGCGGCCCAGCTCAAGGCCGAAGGCGCGAGCGTCCTGCTCGCCGCGGGGGACACGTTCCGGGCAGCCGCGATCGAGCAGCTCGAGATCTGGGGCGAGCGGACCGGCTGCGAGGTGGTCAGCCGGCCGCCCGGAGCCGACGCCGCCGGGCTCGCCTACGACTCGCTGCAGCGGGCGATGGCTGAGGCGATCGACGTCCTGCTGATCGACACGGCCGGGCGGCTGCACAACAAGCAGGCGCTGATGGACGAGCTGGCCAAGGTGGTGCGGGTGCTGAAAAAGCTCGACCCCGATGCGCCCCATGAAGTTCTCCTGGTGCTCGATGCGACCACCGGCCAGAACGCGCGCAGCCAGGTCGAGGTCTTCAGCGCCATGGTGCCGATCACCGGCCTCGTGGTGACCAAGCTCGACGGCACGGCGCGCGGTGGCGTGGTCGTGGCGCTGGCCCGGCAGTTCGGCCTGCCGGTGCGCGCGCTCGGCGTCGGCGAGAGGGTCGACGACCTGCGGCCGTTCGAAGCGCGCGCCTTCGCGGACGCCCTGCTCGGGCTGGAGCGGAGTTGAAAATCGACCGCGCGCGCTTGCACCTCATTGGTGAACCGACGATGTTATGCACGCCTTCGCGTTGCGATCGACACGGGACCGACCATGACCCGCAACCTGCTCGAGACCTTGCTTGGCGCCGTTGTCCTGGTGATCGCCATCGGGTTCCTGACGTTCGCGTACAGCAGCAGCCAGATCCGCGAGGGCGACGGTTACGAGCTGCGTGCCCGCTTTGAGCGGGTCGACGGTCTCGACCGCGGCGCGGACGTGCGGATCAGCGGGATCAAGGTCGGCAGCGTGGTCGATGAGCGTCTCGACCCGGAGACTTTTCGGGCCGAGATCCGGTTTACCGTGCGCGACAACGTTCATCTGCCGACCGACAGCTCGGCCGCGGTGGTCAGCAACGGCCTGCTCGGCAGCAAGTACCTTTCGCTGGTCCCGGGCGGCGATGTCGAGATGCTGAAGCCCGGCGACGAGATCACCTTGACCCAGTCCGCGATCAATCTCGAGGATCTGATCGGGCACTTCGTCTTCAGCCAAAGCTCAGGCTCGAGTTCCGGCTCGACCCCGAGCCCGGGCGCGAGCCCGAACCCGCAATGAGGGGTGCCGCTCGGGCCGGCGCGCTCGCCTTGATCGTCCTGATGACGGCGCCCGCCCGGGCCGAGGGACCGGTGCTCGAATACGGCGTGGCCGTACTGCAGGGCCTCGACAAGGTGACTGCCCGCGTGTCCAGCATCCGGGCACCGATCGGCATTCCGACCTATTTCGGCACGCTTGAGATCGTCGCTCGCGCCTGTCGCAAGACGCCGCCGACCGAACCACCGGAGAGCGCTGTCTTCCTCGAGATCCGGGAGCTGCCGCCGGCATCGGATCTGAAAGCGCCGCCGACCGATCTGTTCTCCGGCTGGATGTTCGCGTCGAGCCCGGCGGTCTCGGCGCTCGAACACCCGGTCTACGATGTCTGGGTGGTGGACTGCGAAGATCCGCTCGCGCCGCCCGCGAACGACCAGGGTGCGACCGACAAGACGCCGCCGGCATCGGAATAGAACACCGCGCGCCGCTCGAGCGCGCAGCGCAGTTGCCGCTGATAGGCCTCGCGCGAGATCTCGACCGCGCCGAACTGGCGCAGGTGAGCGGTCACGAACTGGGTGTCGAGCAGCCGGTAGCCGCCGCGGCGCAGACGCTCGACCAGCGCGACGAGGGCGACCTTGCTGGCGTCGCGCTCGCGCGAGAACATGCTCTCGCCGAAGAATGCCGCGCCGAGCGACACGCCGTACAGCCCGCCGGCCAGCCGTCCGCCTGCCCAGCTCTCGACGCTGTGGGCGTAGCCCAGCTCATGCAGAGCGCAGTACAGCTCGATCAGATCGTCGTTCAGCCAGGTACGCGGCCGCTCGGGCCGAGGCTCGGCACAGGCCTCGATCACTTGCCCGAAGGCGCTGTCGACCCGGGTCTCGAAGCGCCCCTTGCGGACTACCCGGCGCAGGCTGCGGGGTTGATGGAAGAGATCGAGGGGCAGGACGCCGCGCCGTCTCGGCTCGATCCAATGGATGGTGGGATCGTGGCGGTCGTTCGCCATAGGAAACAGGCCGCTCGCGTAGGCGCAGAGCAGTAGATCCGGCGTCAGAGCAAGCATGGCCCTGGCATAGCGGGCGGGCGATGCTCGGGCAAGGGTTGCCGTCGGCGCCGTTCAGCCCTGGGTCTGCCGCCTGTCCAGGAATTCAGTCAACCAGCCGATGTGATGATCGCCGCGGGCGAAGTCCGGATCGGCCGCGACCGCCTGCAGCAGCGGGATGGTGGTCGACAAGCCAACAATCACATACTCGCTGAGCGCGCGCCTCAGGCGCGCCAGGCACTCGGCACGCGAGTGATCGTGGACGATCAGCTTGGCGATCAGGCTGTCATAGTAAGGCGGCACACCAGCGCCGGCGTAGAGCGCCGAATCGACCCGAACCCCGGGACCACCCGGCGGGTGATAGGTGGTCACCGAGCCCGGCGCCGGCAGCATCGCCCAGGGATCCTCGGCATTGATCCGGCACTCGATCGCGTGCCCTTCGAAGCGCACGTCAGTCTGCCGCAGGCCCAGAGGCTCGCCCGCGGCGGCCCGGATCTGGGCGCGGACCAGATCGATCCCCGTCACCATCTCGGTCACCGGATGCTCGACCTGAAGGCGGGTGTTCATCTCGATGAAGAAGAGCTCGCCGTCCTGGTAGAGGAACTCCGCGGTGCCGACGCCGCGGTAGCCAAGGCGCGCCATGGCCCGGGCGACGCGCTCGCCGAGGGCGCTACGCGCGCGCTCATCGAGGACGGTCGATGGCGCTTCCTCGATCACCTTCTGATGGCGGCGCTGGACCGAGCAGTCGCGCTCGCCGAGGTGGATGCAATGCCCGTGATCGTCGGCCAGAACCTGGATCTCGATGTGGCGCGGCCGCTCGAGAAATTTCTCGAGATAGACCCGATCGTCGTCGAAGCCGGCGCCCGCCTCACGGCGCGCGAGCCGCAGGCCGTCGATCAGTTCGGCTTCGTCGCGCGCTACCACCATGCCGCGGCCGCCGCCACCCGCGACGGCCTTGATCAGCACCGGATAGCCGATCGCCTCGGCGGCATCGCGCGCCATGACCTCGTGCGTGACCGCACCATCGGTTCCGGGCACGACCGGAACGCCGAGCCGGCGCATCGCATCCTTGGCGGCCACCTTGTCGCCCATGAGGCGAATGTGCTCAGCTTTGGGGCCGACGAAGGCAAAGCCGTGCTCGGTCACCATCTGAGCGAAGTCGGCATTCTCGGAGAGGAAGCCGTAGCCCGGATGGATCGCATCGGCGCCGCTGATCTCGGCCGCGGCAAGGATCGCCACCTTGTTGAGGTACGACTCGGCGGCGGGCGGCGGTCCGATGCACACGGTGGCATCGGCGAGACGGACATGCATGGCGTCCGCATCGGCGGTCGAGTGAACCGCGACGGTCTCGATCGCCATCTCGCGGCAGGCGCGGATGATCCGCAGCGCGACCTCGCCACGATTGGCGATCAGGATCTTCTCGAACATCGGCGCAGGCGGGGCCTAAGGCTCAATGATCAGGAGCAGCTCGCCATATTCGACCGGATCACCGTTGCTCACCAGAACTTTCGTGACCCGCCCGCTCTGGGGCGCCCGGATCGGGTTCATGACCTTCATTGCCTCGATGATGAGGAGCGTCTGCCCCTCGCGCACCTCGGAGCCGCTGCTGACGAAGGGTTCCGCGCCCGGCTCGGGCGTCAGATAGACCGTGCCGACCATCGGCGCGCGCACCGCGCCGGGATGAGGCTCGGCGGCCGCTGCCGCGGCGGGCGTCGTCTCGGGCGCGAGCGTCAGTGACGTCGTCGGGCTGGCCTGCGGCGCGGGCGGCGCCGTCGCGACCAGAGCCTGTGGCGCGCGTGCCACCCGGACGCGCGAGTCGCCCTCGGCCAACTCGATCTCGGTCAGACCCGTGCGGTCCAGGAGCTCCGCCAGGGTCTCGATCAGAGTGGTATCGACCTTCAACTTGCCCATGGCCTCTCTGTCAATTGGGCCAAAGCCGGCTCAGCTGGCATCATCGAAGCATGCGACCGGAGCGCCGTGGGCCATCCGGCAGCCGCGCGGACCGAAGCCAGGGAGAACGGCTCGCGCCGCCAAAGAAACATGGGAATGTTGCCGAAAAGTTTCCCGATGGTAGATATTCGACAAATAGGTCTCAATCAAGAGTTCTTTGAACGCGCGCGCCATGTCCGGCAGAGCACCGACCTCACGGCGCATGGTCTCGGATTCGACGAGTGCAGCCCGGCCCGGGACCATCAGCTTCGGGCGACCGGGCAGATTGGGACTGATGCGGTCCGAGATCAGGTTGCGGCGCAACATTGGCGGTAGATGGTGACTTCGGCGGCGCGTTTTTAGCCCTGCGCTGGCGCTATTGGCAATGCAGCGAGGGCGATCAGTCGCAAGGCGCGCAGCTAGGATGACTGCACCGGCGCGATCTCACGGCCTGGTTGCCCAAGCCGCTCGTGAGCTCGTGAGTCGGCTCGAGCTCTAGCTCAGGGGTTCGCCCGTCGGAGCGGCCAAGCCGGGTGCTACCCCATGCAGGAAGAAGTCGGCTACGAGCTCGGCCAACTGGTCCGGCTTGAGGGCACCTTCGGGCTGATACCAGGTGTAGGTCGAGTTGATCATGCCGAAGAGCAGCATGGCGGTCGGTCTGACCAGGCTGCGCCGGGCCATGAACTCCGGGTTCAGGTGGCGCAGCAGAGCGACCACCAGATCGACCACCTGGCGCTCGAGGCCGCGGATCTCGCGTTGCTGCTCCTCCGGCAGACAGCCGAGCTCGTTCAGAAGCACGACGTGCTTGGCCTTGGCGCGAGCGTAGATCGCCAGGAACGCTCGGAGCATTGCGCGCAGCCGAGCCTTGGGTGGCTCGCCGCCGCCGAGCGTCTGCTCCGCGACCGTCCGCAGCATCTCCACATGCTCGCGCAGGATCTCGTAGAGGATCGCCTCCTTGGAGGGGAAGTAGTGGTAGATCCATGACTTCGATGCCCGGCAATGGGCTGCCAGCTCGGCGATCGAGGTGCGCGCAAAACCGCGCTCGGCGAACAGCTCGGCCGCACGATCGAAGATCAGCGAGCGCTTGTCCTCGTAGTCCTCGGCGCGGGTCCGGGCCAACCTCTGTCCCCCTTGGTCTGGATTGGGGTTCGAGGGTCCGCTCAGAACACCGGGATGAGGTTCTCCGGATCGAACGGCACGCTCACGCCCTCGATGCCGATCTCGGGGAGCGCCGGGAACACGACGCCGTGCGGCTCGACGAAGCTCTTCATCTTGAGCACCGCCTGGCGCCAGTTGGAGCGTCGCTCATCGAGGGTGAGGACGCCGAGTCCGGCGCTGCGCGCCATGTCCTCGAGCAGCTGGTGCGCCGGCGCGAAGGTCTCCGGCAGCTCCCAGAAATCGCGCGGCGGGGTGTAGAGGATGCCCGAGAGGAAGACGAAGCCCGCGCGCAGCTGACGCGTGATCGTCTGCTTCTCCTCGGCGGAGAGGCCCGGCAGCACCTTCTGCAGGATCGTGAGGCAGATGCCGAGATGGCGCGCCTCGTCCTTGCCGACGCAGCGGAACGCCTCCTTCAGCACCGGGATCGTGGTCCGCTGGTGCATCGAGTGGAACAGCGTCGCCGACGCCATCTCGCCGAACAGGAAGGAGGTGAACAGGATCGGCACCGGGTATTTGTAGACGCCCTTCTTGAAAGCCTCCCAGTACCGGGCGCCGTTATGATAGAGCCACTCGACGTTGTTGCGGGCGAGCTTGCCCAGCGCCGTCTCGGGCTCGTAGCCGAGGGGGCCGCCGGGCGTGAACAGCCGGATCGCCCGGCCGCAGACCTCCTCGTGGTTCACCTCATCGCGCGTGACCGAGAAGAAGCACTTGCGGATCGGGTCCTCCTCGTGGG
>JBKPDM010000485.1:0-4223 GCA_046727895.1 Pseudomonadota bacterium
CCGCAGCTGAAGCCGATCATGCTGGTCAATACCATCCTGATCAGCATCTTCACCCTCAACACCTTCGATCTCATCCTGCCCTTGACCGGCGGCGGGCCGGGGCGCGCGACCGAGGTGCTGGCGCTTTACGCCTACAACACCGTGTTCCGGAATTTCGATCTGTCGAACGGCGCCGTGCTCGCGGTCATCCTGCTGCTGATCAGCGTAGTCTTCACTGTCTTCTATGTCCGGCTGCTACCGAAGGAGGGCTGAGCCCGTGTCCGCCACCCGCCACGCCCGACTTGCCGATGCCGGCACCTACGTCGCCTATTTCGTGATCTGCCTGTTCTTCGCCGGGCCGTTGCTATGGCTCATCTCACTGTCAATTCGCACCAGCGCCGAGATCTATGTCAGCGACATCCGCATCTGGCCGGAGAGCCCGACGCTCGAGAACTACGCCGCCGCGCTCGGCAATCCACTTTTCCCGACGTATCTCTGGAACGGACTGAAGCTCGCCATCGCTGGTGCCGTCGGTGCCATGCTGTTCGCAACGCCGGCTGCCTATGCGCTCTCGCGTTTTCATTTTCGCCACCGCAATCTGGTGATGATCGGGCTTTTGGGCTTCCAGATGATCTCACCGCTGGTGATCATGGTGCCGCTCTACCGCTACATGGACCGGGTCGGGCTCACCGACAGCCATTTCGGCGCGGCGATCATCTATATCGCGATCGCCGCGCCGCTCTTCACCTGGATGCTGAAGGGCTTTCTCGACGGCATCCCCAAGAGCCTCGAGGATGCGGCGATGATCGACGGCTGCACCCGGTTCGGCGCCTTCATGCGCGTGGTGCTGCCGCTCAGCCTGCCGGGGCTGACCTCGGCCTTCGTGCTGAACGCCATCCTCGGCTGGTCGCAGTTCATCATTCCGTTCATCCTGATCAGCAAGCCGAACCTGCTGCCGATCGCGGTCGGCATCTTCAATTTCCAGGGTACCTACAACCAGACCTCGACGCAGATCCTGGCGGCGGCGAGCGTGCTGTCGATCGTGCCGGCGGTGTTCGTGTTCCTCGTCCTGCAGCGCTTCATCATCGGGGCGCTGATGGTCGGCGCGGTCAAGGGCTGACCGGAGATGTCGGGCATGCGCGTCCATATGATCGGCAACGCCCACATTGACCCGGTCTGGCTCTGGCCGTGGCAGGCGGGTGCGGACGAGGCGCTGGCGACGCTGGCCTCGGCCGCGGACCGCTGCGACGAGTATCCAGAGTTCATCTTCACCCGCGGCGAGGCCTGGGTCTACCGGCAGGCCGAGCGGCTGCGGCCCAGTCTTTTCGCGCGGATCGGGCGACTGGTCGCGCGCGGGCAGTGGCATATCACCGGCGGGCAGTTCATCCAGCCCGACCTCAACCTGCCGACCGCCGCCGGGCTGCACCGCCAGATCATCCACGGCCAGCGCTACTTTCGCGACCGGTTCGGGGTGAGCCCGACGGTCGGCTACAACGTCGACAGCTTCGGCCATACCGCGAGCCTGCCGGACATCCTCGCCGGACACGGTTACACCGGCTACGTGTTCCGTCGCCCTGAGCAGCATCAGGTTGCGCTGCCGGCCAACACCTTCATCTGGCAGGGCACGGGCGGGGCCGACGTCGTGGCCTTCCGGATCAATCCCGGCTATGTGGCGAATTTCGCCGATCTCACCGGCCAGGTGAAGATCGCCGTCGAGAGCGCCGATCCCGCTCTCGGCCACACCATGTGCTTCTTCGGCGTCGGCAACCACGGCGGCGGGCCGTCGAAGGCGATGATCGAGTGGATCCTCGCCAACCGCGACCTAGACGGGCACGAGCTGGTGTTCTCGACCCCGCAGGCCTTCATGGAGGCGATCGCCGGCAGGCGCGATATGCTGCCGCGGGTCACGGCGGAGCTTCAGCACACTTTTCCCGGCTGTTACAGCGTCATGCACGACGTCAAGGCCGCCCAGCGGCATGGCGAACACCTCCTGACCCAGGCCGAAACCGCGGCAAGGCTGCTGGCGGCGGGCGAGGCCGAGCGCGACGCGAGCCTGGCGCGCATCGACCAGGCGTGGGATGACCTGCTCTTCACCGCATTCCACGACATCCTGACCGGCACGTCGATCCCCGCGGCCTGGGAGTCCGTGCGCGCCATTCAGGGCCGAGCGCGCATCGTCGGCGAGGAGGTGCTCTTCGATGCCACGCGGCGCTGGTCCTACCGCACGCTGCCGCGCGTCGACGATCACCAGGTCGTCGTGCTCAATACCGGCAACCGGCCGCGGCGGGCTTTCGTCGAGGCGGAGCCCTATCTCGACTTCGACGACTGGGGCGACCGCTGGATCAGCAACGAGGACGGCGATCCCGTGCCCTTCCAAGAGGTGCAGCCGGGGCCGAACCAGATGATCCCGCGCATCCTCTTCGAAGCCGAGATCGGCGCCGCGACCAGCCGCCAATTCCAGGTGCGGGCCGGTCCGGCGCCGGCGCCGGCGCCGGACGACGGCTGCATGACCGCCACGCCGGACCGGCTTTCGAACGGGATCGTCACCGTTTCGCTGCGCGACGGCGGCATCGGGGCGATCCGCTTGAACGGCACCGGATTGCTCGGTCCCGGCGGCATCGGCCTGCATCTGCGCAAGGACACCACCGATACCTGGACCTTCCACACCGACCGCTGGGAGGAGCCGGTGGAGGCCGTGCTGTCGGACGCCCGCTGGCAAGTCGAGGAGGCCGGTCCGCTGCGGGTCCGCGCCCGTCTCGACGGGCGGCTCGGCAATTCCCGCATCCGCCTGACGGCCAGCCTCTGTCGCGGCGAGGCGGCAGCGCGCGTCGATCTGGAGGTCAATTTCGACGAGCGTTACATGCTGCTCCAGATGCCGGTCGAACTCGCCGCGCACCCGTCGCGATGGACCGACGGCATCGCCGACGGCCGCATCGACCGGCAGCCGTCGCCCTGCGAATGGCCGTTCCTCGGCTGGTCGCGGCTGCGCGTCGGCGCGGTCGATGTCGGGCTCGTAACCAGCGATTTCTACAGCCATAGCGTCGATGGCGCGATTTGGCAGCCGACGCTGCTCAGGAGCCCGCGAATGGCCTGGGGCGGCGGCAACCCGCGCACCTATGTCGGCCATGATCACCATACCGACCAGGGGTTCCACCGGTTCGCCTTCGACCTTCGTTTCGGAGAGGCTCTGTCCGAAGCCGACCTGGTCGCGGCCCTGGACCAGACGGCCCAGCCCCTCGTCGTCTTCGACCGCTACGAGGGCATGGACCGGCCGGCCTGGGGGCCGGTTCCGCCGAGGGGCTTGTGGGGACCGGCCATGCTGCGCAATGTCGCGGAGGGCCGGGCCACCGATCCCGGCAAGGGCGAGGCGGGCGGGCTGTTCAACCGCCCCGGCCACGACGACTACGCCGGCTGAAGGATTCGACAATGACCCTGACGGACCAACAACGCACCAAGCGGCTCCGCAAACGGGTCACCGAGCTCGAGCTTTGGAGGGTGCGATCGACCGTGGCGCTCGACGGCTGGACCTTCAACGGCGAACCGCTCGCCCACGGTGCGCCCTGGCCGACGCGTGACGGCGTCGCGGTGCTCGCGCATGGCGACGTGGAGGTACCGGCCGACTGGCCGATCGAGGCGAGCCGCCTCGACATCGACCTCGGCGGCAAAGGGCTGGTTCGGATCGCCTATGCCAGCGGTGACGACGAGGCGTTCGGCCTCGACCCCAACCACCAGCGCTTTCCGCTGAAGGAACGGCAGTTTTCGGTGCGCGCCGAATGCGTCGCGCGCCTGCCGTTCGGCGTTCCCAACCGCGACGCGCGACTGGTGCGCGCCCGGCTGGCCTGGATCGACCCGGAGCTGACCGATTTCGTGCTGCTGCTCACGCAGGTCGCGGAAACCGCGGACGTCCTTGCAGAGAACGAGGTTGTCGCGCCGCTGCTGGCGGCGGCCGAGGAGGCGCTGGCCCGGCTCGACTGGCCGACGGCCACCGCCGTGTATGTCGCCCGGATCGCGCCGGGCGCCGAGGCGCTGCGGATCTGGCAGCTGCCGGCGGAGATCGATGCCGCACCCCCGGGCCTTGACGACAGCCAGCGCGTTTCGGTGGCGGCTGCGGCCGGCTATCTCGCAGAGCAGCTGCGGCGGCTTCGGGACCGCTATCCGCAGAACGGCGCCCTGGCGCTGACCGGGCACGCCCATATCGATCTCGCCTGGCAATGGCCGCTGGAGGAGACCCGGCGCAAGGCCAA
>JBKPDM010000486.1:0-6476 GCA_046727895.1 Pseudomonadota bacterium
CATCTGATCACATAACGCCCCACATGTCAAGCAAACTAACGGCCATATTATGACTACATACTCGGGCCGATATCGAACCATATCAGCCACTTAGCTCAAAACACGGGCAAAGTTCCGCCTAGCTGAACGCGAGCCCGGAAAAGGCCAGACCGTGCCGTCGACCTAGCGGCCGGCGGCGTGATCAACGGATGGTTCGGCTCAGCGATGCCAGGCGCGATACCAGTCTTCCGGAACGCTTTCGATCAGTGTCCGGCCCTCGAGCGCGGGCAGGTAGGGCCGCCCGTGGGCGCGCGTGATCGCCGCCAGCTCGGCCAGCCGGCGGGCAGCATCGGCAGCGGCGTGGCCGCGGCGCTCGGCATCGTGGGTCGATACCGCATCGCGCCAGATGGAACGACCAGCCAGAAAGCCGGACGCGCCGGCCGCGCAGGCGATCTCGACCTGGCGTTTGAAGTCCGCGTAGCCGACCCCGGCCGACAGGATCACCCAGGGCACATCGATGCCGCGGTCCAGATGGCGACAGGCCTCGGCAGCGGCCGCCCGCCCCGGCTCGGTGCGCACGTCGCCCGGGAACTCGACCTTGAGCATGTCGACGCCGAAGCTCGCCGCCTCGTGTGCCGACGCGACGATGCCCTCGACCCGGCGCGCCTGCCACGTCGCACTCGAAGGGTCCTCGCCCTCGAGCGGATACCAGATCGGCTCGACCACCAGCGGCAGCGAGAGGTCGGCGCATTCGGCGACCAGCTGGCGGACGACCTCGCGCTGATGCTCGGCGCCATCGGCGTCCGGGCGGTAGAACCAGAGGAGTTTGCAGACGTCGGCGCCGATCAGCTTGATCTTGCGGGTGCCCCAGTGCGCGCGAAAGCGCGTCCGCCTGGCGCCCGGGGCGTGCCGATAGTCCTCGTCCTCGATGCTCGCCATCAGCCCGACCGTGCCGGGCAGGGCGCGCGACAGGATGGCGGGCGCAAGGCCGAAGCGGGCATCGAGCAGGAACGCGCTGACCTCGGGCGTGAGCGCTCGGATCAGCTCGAGCTTCGCCTCGACCGTGCGGGCATAGTCGACCGTCACCGGGTCCGGGTCGAGCAGCTGCTGAAAATCGGACAGGTGGTCGAGCGCGCAGATCAGAAAGAAGCCGTCGGCCGAGGTCACGCGCTGCAGGCTGCGCGCCTTACCGGGGTCGAGCGCGAGGCGGCTGATCGGGGCAATGGTCGCGACGTTCATCGCGGAACTCCTTCCAGGACGGTTGAGACGGTCGGTCGGGCCGCTTCGGCCTGGCCGAGGACCAGGAGACAGCCGGCGACGAAGGTATCGCCGAGGCCGATGGTGGCCGCGGGCTGCGCCAGAAAGGGCGCCGCGCAGGCGACGACGTGCCAGGCGCCGAGGCGGTCGATCGGCGCTGCCGGCGGCTCGGCGAATCGCGCGCCGGGCGGACAGCCGTCCGGCAAGGCGATGCGACCGCGCTGGGCGCGCGTCGCAGCGAGCAGCGAGCCGAGCAGCAGTGCCTCGAGTTCGGCCTCGGGGTCGCCGCGGGTCACGCCGAGCGCCCACTCGTCGGCATGGATGACGACGCGCTCCAGGCCGTTCTGCTCCGCGAGGACCGACGCCCGCTCCGGTGCCGGCCGGTCGTCCGGCAGCAGCTTGTCGAGCTCGGACCGGCTGAGGCCGAGGGAGGTCGCGACCGGCGCAAGCCGGCTCAGCACCTCGGCCATCATCGCCACCGACGGGTAGTCGCCGAGCTCGAGATGGATCCAGCGGAGGCCGCCCTCACGCCAGCTGCGCCCGAGCCGGGCGACCCCGGTCAGCGTGGCCGGCAGCCGCGCGGCGTCGAGGCTATTGAAGCCCGAGAGGATGCCGGCGCCGGCCGATCGCGCGAGCTCGGCGCCCGCCGCCTCGAACCAGGGATCGCCTTCGAGCGGATCGTCGGCAAAGCGCACGATCACGCGCGAGGAGCGGGGCGGGACGACCTCGCCCACCGTCCGGCCGGCGGTGAACTCGAAGATGTAGTGCGGCGGCTTGGCCGCCGGGCCGGCGGTGCCCGCTACCGTCCCGGCCGGGCGCACGCCGTCCGCCGTCGCGAGGCCGATCTCGGGATGGATCAGCGCGAGCTGCTCCCGGCTACGGTCGGCAAGCGCCAGGACCGCCGGCGCGCCGAGGATCGCGAGGGTCTGCGCCGCCTGGGCGCCGGTGCCGCCGAGCCCGCGCCGCTCCGGCAGATTCGCATCGAGCCATGCCGGGCCGTCTGGCCATTCGACCCGGATCTCACCGCCGATGCCCCGCGCGGCGCGGGCGAGCAGCGCGCGCGCCAGAGCGCCGGCTGGTGTGCCCGGCGCCGCGGCCAGGAGCGGCTTCGCTTCGTGCAGCGCGACGTACGCGTCGATGCAGACCGAGAGCCCGCAGAGCACGGCTCGGGCATTGCCGACGAACGCCGGCAGGCGGCGCTCGAGGCCCTCGTAGCGCGCGCGCCAGGCGTGCTCGCTCATTCCTTGACCGCGCCCTGGGTGAGCCCGGCTATGATCCGGCGCTGGAAGAACAGGACCAGGAGCACGAGCGGCAGGGTAACGACCACCGAGGCCGCCGCGAGATCGCCCCATGGCAGGTAGTAGAGGCTCTGGAAATTGGCGATGCCGACCGGGATCGTCTGGTGCTCGATGGTCGAGGTGAAGGCGAGCGCGAACATGAACTCGTTCCAGGCCGCGATGAAGGCGAGCAGCCCGGTGGTCACGATGCCGGGCAGCGCCATCGGCAGGATGATCAGGAGCAGGATGCGCAGCGGACCCGCGCCATCGATCTTGGCCGCCTCGTCAAGCTCGCGCGGTACCGAGTGCAGATAGCCGAACAGAACCCAGATCACGAGCGGCAGCCCGAGCGCCAGATACACCACGACCAGACAGCTGTAGGTATCCAAAAGGTGAATGCGCGACATGATCAGATAGAGGGGCGCCACGATCGCGATCTGCGGAAACATCGAGATCGAGAGGATCACGCCCAGAATGCCGAAACGCCCGCGGACGTCGAAGCGGGCGAGGGCATAGGCGCCGAGCAGGCCGAAGAGCAGGCAGATCAGCGTGGTCGCGCTGGCGACGATCATCGAGTTCACGACGTAGAGGTGGAAGTGCTTGACCGCGAAGACATTGTAGAAATGCTCGTAGGTCGCCGGCGAGGGCCAGAGGTGCGGCGGCGTCGCCATCAGCTCGCTGTCGGACTGAAACGAGGTGCTGAGCTGCCAGAGGAAGGGGCCGAGCGACCAGGCCGCAATCAGCAGCCCCGCGAGCTGCAGCCCGAGAGAGGTCAGCCACCTGGCGCTCGAGGGGGGCGCATAGGCGCTCATGGCGAAGTCCGCCGCATCCGATTGATCAGGAAGATGCCGAAGCCGAGCGCGATCACGGCCTCGGTCAGGAACATCGCGGTCGCTAGCGTCGAGCCGTAGCCGAACTGCAGCGCCGAGAAGAGCTGCTTGTAGGTGAGCGTCGAGAGGGTCTCGGTCGAATCGGCCGGTCCCCCGCCCGTCAGCACGTAGACCAGGTCGAAGATCCGGAAAGCGTCCAGGGCACGCAGCAGCGCCGCGATCAGAAGGGTCGGCAACAGCATCGGCATCCGGACGTACCAAAAGTGCTGCCAGGCATTGGCGCCATCGATGAACGACGCCTCGCGCAGGGAGCCCGGGATGGTCTGAAGGCCGGCGAGCAGGAGCAGCGCCATGAAGGGCGTCGTCTTCCAGACGTCGGCGATGATGATCGTGAGCAGAGCGTAGTCGGGCGAGCTGTACCAGCCGATGTTCTCGGAGATCAGGCCGAGCCCCTGCAGCGCGTGGTTGACCAGCCCGTTCTGGCCATCGAACAGCCAGCCGAACATTTTCGAGGTGACCACGGTCGGGATGGCCCAGGGGACCAGCATGGCCGCCCGGACCATGCCCCGGCCGTGGAAGGTCTCATGCAGGACCAGCGCCATGACGAGGCCAAGCAGCGTCTCCAGCAGGGTCGAGGCGGCCGTGAACTGGATCGTATGCTTCCAGGCGTTCCAGAACTGGCCGTCGGTGAGCAGGGCCAGGTAGTTCTGGAGGCCGACGAAGTGATCCTCCGGTGCGATCAGCGAGGTGTCGCGGAGCGACAGCCAGAGGCCCCTCAGGATCGGATAGACCGAGATTGCGAGCAGCGAAGCCGCGGTCGGCAGGAGAAGCAGCGCCGGCGTGGCCCATGGACCCGCCCGGCGCTGCCATTTGAAGCCAAGCGGCGGCGCCGCGAGCGACGCTTGATCGGTCGCCATATGCGCCGCACTCACGCCTTGACGATAGCCTCGATCCGTTGCCTGGCCGTGTCGAGCGCCCCTTTGACGTCGCCGCTGACCAGGGCCCGCGAGACCTCGGACTGCAGGACCAGCGTCACCTGCGGATATTTCGGCGTGACCGGCCGCGGCGCGGCGCCGACGAACACCGGCTTCAGGGTCTGCATGAAGGGCTGCGCCTTGGCCAGCTCGGGCTCGTCGAACACCGCCTGGCGGGTCGGCGCGAGGCCGAGCTGCGTTGCGAAGCGCAGCTGGGTCTCCGGCGACGACATCCACTGCACGAAGTCGAGCGCGGCCTCGCGGCTCTGGGTCGAGGCATTGACCCCGTACTGGTAGCCGCCGAGCGCGGCCGCGCTCTTGCCGCCCTTGAAATGCGGCAGCGGCGCCACGCCGACCTTGCCGACGACCTTGGACTCGGAAGCGTCCTGGGCGATCGTCCAGACATAGGACCAGTTGCGCAGATAGGCCGCCTGGCCCGCGGTGAACGGCCGGCGGGACGGTTCCTCGTCCCAGCTCAGCACGTCCTGGGGGCTGATTTTGTAGCGCGCGATGGTGTCGTGCATGAACTGGACCGCCTCGACCGCGGCGGGCTCGGCGATGAGCACCGTCTTGCCGTCGGCCGCGAGGATGCCGCCGTTGTTGGAGGTGACGAAGGAGACCAGATCGCAGACCAGCACCTCGGCCTGCTTGGCCTGCCAGAGGAAGCCGAAGCGCGCCTTGCCGCCCGCCATCAGCTTCGCGGCGCCGTCGGCCAGCTCGGCCCAGGTCTGGGGCGCCTTCTCCCCGACCAGGTCGGTCCGATAGTAGAGCATGCCCGAGTCGACGAACCAGGGCAGAGCGGTCAGCTTACCCTGCCAGGTGCAGCCATCGATGATGCCGGGGAAGTACTGCGCCTTGCTGGCCGCGTCGACGACGTCGTCGAGCGGCATCGCCCAGCCGGCGGCGGCGAACTCGGCGATCCAGATGATGTCCTGGGTGAAGACGTCCGGCGAGCCGTTGCGCCGCGCGAGCTGCTGGACCAGCGCCTGATGCACCTCGGTCGAGGAGCTCGGCGGCGGCAGCTCGACATAGGTGACGTGCACCTTGCTCTGGGCCTGATTGTACGCCTCGACGACCTCGGCGATGGTCTCCTTGCCGAAGAACTTGGCGCTGGCAAAGGTGATCTCCGTGCGGTCGGCCGCGCGCGCCCGCGCCGCCGGCATCGCGCTCAGCAGCGCGGCGCTCGCGGTGGCGCCGAGCGCTGTGCCCGAGCGGCGGATGAACTCGCGGCGGATCATCGGCGATGACGCGGGGGCGGACCGCGACCGTTCGTCTTCTGACATGCTTCCTCTCCTGTGCTGGATGCCGCTTTCTGCGGCTCTGTGCACTTCTAAGCGGTATCTCGTACGATTATCATTGAGATTCATGCAGAGTCAAGCTATATATCGTAGCGTCATGCGTGATCGTGGCACTCAAGTCACCGCGGCAGGGCGCGCGAACGAGATCGATCTGCGCGACAATGCCCTGCCCGCGCGCCGGCGCGCGGAACTCGTCCGGCTGGCGCGCACCCAAGGGCAGGTGACCGTCACCGAATTGGCGACTTTGTTCGAGGTGTCGCTCGATACGGTGCGGCGAGATCTCGACTTTCTGGCCGAGCGGGGCCTCCTCACGCGAACCCACGGCGGTGCGATTCCGGCCGACGACCTGGCTACGCGCGACACACCGTTCGCCGAGCGCCTGAACACGCACAGGAGCGCAAAAGCACGCATCGCCCGCGCCGCCGTCGGCCTGGTCAGCGACGGCGAGACCCTGATCATCAATGGCGGCTCGACCACGCGCGCCTTTGCCGCCGAGCTCGCCGTGCGCCGCAACCTGACGATCGTGACCAACAATCTGAGCCTGCCGCCGCTGTTGAGCGGCGAGGCGGTGCGCGATGTCTACGTGCTCGGCGGCCACTATCGGCCCGAATCCCAGGTCACCATCGGCGAGGTGCGATTTGCCTTGGTCAGCGCGATCAGCGCCGACACCGCCGTGATCGGGGTCGGCGGCGTCACCGCGAGCGGCGGCCTGTCGACCACGATGCTGGCCGAAGCGGGCATGATCGCGAGCATGATTGAAGCGGCCGTCCGCACGATCGTCCTGGTCGATCAAAGCAAGTTCAGGCACAATGCGTTTGCCCACATCGTGCCGCTCTCCAGGGTCCACGTTCTGGTCACCGA
>JBKPDM010000487.1:0-5909 GCA_046727895.1 Pseudomonadota bacterium
CCTCGTAACGCAGTACGATCAGGCGCTCCCGGCAGCGCTCCTTCAGAGCTAGCAGGTTCTCGTAGGCGACCTGCCATTGTTCCTGCAGCCGCTCGGGCCGCGCTCGCCAGCGCCTGAACTGCGAGTAGATCGTGTCCATTGGGTTCCGAACCAGCCCGATCAGTAGGAAATCGATGTCGGGCTGCCGCTCCTGACACTCCAGGATCAGTTCGAGCGCCGACCATTGCACAAGGTGATGAGGGGACTTCTCACAGAAGACTGGACCAAACCGGCAACAGAGCGCCCGCCAGCCTTCAAATATCAAATCACGGTCCGAAGTTGGCGGTACATACTCCCAAAGGTTGCGCTCGAGGAAGGTGATCAGTTCCCGGCGCGCCCGTTCTCGCGGGATAGGCACTTCGCTCTGATGGATTTTAATCTGAGGGCAGCCAAGAACTGATGCCGCCTTCGTCCAGTATAGCGTTTCTGATTCGAAGTGCCGGGTCCATGCAATCCCGTGCACCTGCGGAATCTGCAACAAACGGCTTTGGAGGGCGCTGGAGCCGGACGATTTCTCCGACAAGATGATCAGGCACTTGATTTGCGTCACGACGCGATCCTTGCTCTACGGAGGCCGAGCGCGACTTCGGGTTTCGATGACGGCCTCACACCGATCGACCATGGCGCGGCGCTACGGCCGGGCGCGGCGCGGCGCGCGGGTGATGGCCGCCGAGCCCCACAGCCACTGGAGACCACGACCTTCATCGCCGACCTGCGCCACGACGGCCTCACCGCGCCCGCGTGTTCGACGGCGCGATCAACGGCGTACGCTTCTTGGCCTAAGTCGAGCAAGTCCTCGCGCCAACCTTGCGCCCCGGCGACGTCGTCGTGCTGGACAATCTCGGCGCGCACAAGGTCAAGGGCGTGCGCGAGGCGATCGAGGCCGCGGGTGCCGAGCTCCACCATCTGCCGCCATACTCGCCCGACCTGAACTCGATCGAGCACGCCTTCGCCAAACTCAGGGCGCTGCTCCGATCCGCCGCCAGCCGCACCATCGAGGCACTCTGGCAGGCGATCGCTCATACCCTTGACGCCTTCACCCCGGCCGAATGTGCCCGCTACCTCGCTCACGCCGGCTATCTTCCACCTCATCGGGAAAGGCTCTAGCGCAAACGGAACTGGCCCCAGTTCTGTCAGAGCAGCCTTGAGGCCTTGCTCAAACTGCTGCCAGGAACGCATCCCTGTTGCTCTGGCCCCTCAGCTACAAACTAAGCTTAATATCGATGAACATAACGATGTAGCTGATATGCAAGATCAGCATACACTCGACCTCGCAGTAAGAGCGGTTTGGCTAGCTCGTCCAGAGTAGTCGCGCTCACTCATCGCTCAAGTCGCGAGATTGGCTAGGCCGCGTGCGATCCTGCCTCGCAGGCCTTGCAAGGCCACCGAGGCAGGTAGAGTGGTCAGGGCGTCGGTTTGCGCGCCCTCGACATAAGCACGGAGCACGGCGTTGATGCGAGCCTGGTAGCTGGAACCCTGGGCCTTGAACCATTCGAGCAGGTCGGCGTCGAGGCGGAGCGTGAGCCGTTGCTTGGGGCGGTTGGCCCGCACCACCAGGGCGTGCTCGAGCGATCCGGGCTCGGGTTCGAAGGCGTCCGGATCGCTCCGGATCGCCTCAGCGATCTCCTCGTCGGTCAAGGCGTCGAGCCGCGCCCAGTCGGTCAGGCTTTGGTCAAGTCTCGCGCCCAAACGCATTCTGGCACTTGACAGGCAACCGAATGGTTCCCTATAACATGCAACGAAATGGTTGCGTATCGCTGAGATGGACGACGACGCCGTTTTTCGGGCCTTGGCCGATCCAAGCCGCCGCAAGTTGCTGGACCGGCTGCACCGCAGGAATGGCCAGACGCTCGGTGAACTCTGTCGGGGATTGGCCATGACGCGCCAGGCCGTGACGAAGCATCTGACGATCCTCGAGCAGGCGAACCTCGTCTCCTGGAAGCGCCAGGGGCGCGAGAAGATGCACTTCATCAATCCGGTGCCGATCAACGAGATCGCCGAACGCTGGCTTCGCAAGTTTGAACGCCAACGCCTGAGCGCGCTCTCTGCGCTCAAGCAAAGCCTTGAAGGAGAAGACCGATGACGAGCCCCGCCGGGAGTAGTTTCATCTATGTCACCTACATCCGGACAACGCCGGAGCGGCTTTGGTCTGCGCTGACGAGCCCGGATTTCGCACGCCAGTACTGGCGCGGCGCGCGCCCCGAGGCGGACTGGAAGCTCGGCGGGTCGTGGAAGCTCATCTTCCCGGACGGCCGGGTGGGCGACATGGGCGAGATCGTCGCCTTCGAACCCGCCAAGCGTCTGAGTATCCGCTGGCGCAACGAGTTCAAACCGGAGCTCAAGGCGGAAGGCTGGTCGCTGTGCCAGATGGAGCTCGAGCCCGTCGGGGAGGCCGTCAAACTGACGGTGACCCACAGCATGGAACGCGAAGGCTCCAAGTTCATCGGCGCCGTCTCCAGCGGCTGGCCGCAGGTCCTGTCCAATCTCAAGTCGCTGCTGGAGACCGGCTCGGTCGTCCTGCCGCCCGGGGAGTACCCATCATGATCGCTCCCCTCTGCGCCGACGATCCGGCCGCAGATCCTTGACAGGGGCCGGGATCGATGCCCGTCAGATTTCGATCTGGCTGCCGATCTCGACCACCCGGTCCGGCGGCAATCGGAAATAGCGGGTCGCGTCGAGCGCGGTATTGGTCATCTGCATGAAGATGTGCTCACGCCAGGGCCGCAGGTCCGGATGGTCGGAAGGGATCAGACTCTCCCGGCTGAGAAAGTAAGAGGTGTCCAGGTAGCTCGGTTCGGGGACACCGAGCTGACATTGCATCAGAGCGATCGTGACGTTCGGATGCTCCAGGAAACCATAGCGCAGCAGGACGCGATGGAAGTTCGCCGGAAGATGCTCGACCTGGAGCCGCTCGGCGCCTGGCACCTCGGGTACTTCCTCGGTTTGCACTTTCAATATCACCACCCGCTCGTGCAGGACCTTGTTGTGCTTCAGATTATGCAGCAGCGCGCGTGGCACCGCGTCGGGGTTGCCGGTGAGAAATACCGCCGTGCCCGAGACGCGGACCGGCGGCCGGCGCGCCAGGCTGGCCAGAAATGACTGCAACGACGGCGCGTCCCGGTACAGCCGTTGGAACAATCCCTCGCGGCCCTTTCGCCACGTGGACATCAACACGAAGACGACGGCACCGAGGGCGATCGGAAACCATCCTCCGGCCGGAATTTTGAGGGTATTGGAGCTGAGGAAGGTGACGTCCACGGCCAGGAACGACGCGAACACCAAGCCGGCGGCGACGGGGTGCCAGCGCCAGAGGGTGATCGCCACGATGCAGGCGAGGATGCCATCGATGGTCATTGCGCCAACGACGGCGATGCCATAGGCGGCGGCGAGCCCGCTCGAGGACCCGAAGCCGATCACGACCGCGACGACGGCGACCATGAGCGCCCAGTTGACCCGCGGCAGGTACACCTGACCGATCTCCTGCTCGGAGGTGTGGCGGATTTCGAGCCGCGGCAAATAGCCGAGTTGAATCGCCTGCCGGGTCAACGAGAACGCGCCCGAAATGACCGCCTGCGAGGCGATGATGGTCGCCCAGGTCGCGAGCACGACCATGGGATAGAGCGCCCAGTCCGGGGCCAGCAGATAGAAGGGGTTGACGACCGCGCCCGGGTTGCGGATCAGGAGCGCCCCCTGGCCGAAGTAGTTGAGCAGGAGAGCCGGCATCACCAGGCTGAACCAGCCAAGCCGGATCGGCCAGCGGCCGAAGTGCCCCATGTCGGCGTAGAGCGCCTCCGCGCCCGTCACGGCCAGGACCACGGCGCCCAGCGCCACGAAGGCCTGCCAGCCATGGCGCGCAAACAGGGTGAACGCGTGGGCGGGATTGAGCGCCCGCAGCACGCCTGGATGTGCGACAATCTGCCATGCGCCGAGCACGGCCAGGGTCGCAAACCAGACGCACATCACCGGGCCGAACAGCTGGCCTACGCCGCCCGTACCGCGCGACTGCATCAGGAACAGCCCGACCAGGATCGTGATCGCGAGCGGCCGGACGTAAGGTTCGAAGGCAGGTGTCGCCACCTGCAGGCCCTCGACCGCGCTCAGCACCGATATGGCCGGGGTGATGATCCCGTCGCCGTAGAAGAGGGCGGCGCCGACCATGGCGAGCACGATCGCCAGTCTCTGCCGTCGTCCGCCCGCGCGCAGACCGCGAAGCGCGAGGGTCGCGAGCGCGAGCACGCCGCCCTGGCCCTGGTTGTCGGCCCGCATGATCAGGGCGACGTACTTGAGCGTGACCACGATGAGCAACGCCCAGAACACCAGAGAGAGGACGCCCAGAACGGTCGCCACGTCGAGCGGCAGCCCGCCGAGCCCGAACGCTTCGCGCAGCGTGTAGAGAGGGCTCGTGCCGATGTCGCCGTAGACGACACCGATCGCACCGATCACCAGCGCCGGCAGCCGGCTGCCGGAAGAACCGGCTGCTCCCTCATCGCGCGAGGTTCGAGAGGTCAGGCCTTGCATCCAAGCATACCGGTGAACATTCTGGCGGAGAACCGCCCGACTGGCCCGATCGTGAGCCGCTGCCTGGGCCGGCTGGCGCGCACTACGAGGGTATGCTCAAGCGACGCGAGTATCCAGAGTGGACCCCCGGGTCAAGCCCGGGGGCGACAGCGAAAAGGGAGGGGTCAAGCCCGGGGGTGACCGATTGGAGAGGCCGGGTGACAGGGAGGGGGTGACACCTTGGGAAGCCCCGGCTGTCAAGACCGCTCGAAGGCGGCCATGAAGCTCTGGAGCGCCGGGGCGACCTTCGCGGTCATGAGCGGGCCGGTGAACAGATCGTAGTGGGCGGCGCCATCCAGGGTCAGTAGGGCGCGGCGATCGTCGGGCAGGGCGCGGGCGACATGGTGCGCCGCGTGGGTCTGGCCCGGGCCGACCAGGGCGTCGGCCGCCGCCTCGACGGTGAGCAGCGCCGTCCGGGTGATCGTCTCGGGTCGCAGCCGGAATGCGCCATCGAACAGCGCCGGGTCGTGGAACACGTGGCGCAGGACCTGGAGCACCAGCTCGGCCGCACGTCGATCAGCGCGTGCAGGTCCTCGAGGCTGCGCAGGAAGCCGAACCCGCCGCCGGCTGCGAGCTCGAGGCCCGCGAGCTCGAAGAAGGCGCCGATCTGGGCGCGCAGATAGGGTTCGGGATGGGCGCTCGCGAACGCGAGCAGGTGATGCAGGCTCGGCAGCACGGCCCGCCCCGCGCCGGCGTGGCCGTTGTCGACGCGCCGCAGCAAGGTCGCCTCGAAGACTTCGGGCGGCGTCGAGAGGAGGAGCTGGTTCGCGGGCGTCGGATTGATCCGCGGGTCGATCGGGCCGCCGAGCAGGCTGAGCGTGGCGGGCGCCCCATCGGGCGTGGCCTGCGCGACCCGGACGGTCGCGATCAGGGCCGGGATGGTCGCCTGAGAGAGTGCGACGACGTGGAGCGAGGGGCCGCCCGCGCGCAGCACCGCCGCGAGCAGCTCGATCTGATCGTGCAGATCGAAGTCGCCCGCGGCCGCCGGCACGAGGCGCGCGTCCCGCCAGTCGGTGACCAGGACCTCGGCGCTCTCGAGCAGCCTCGCGATCAGGCCGCTGAGCACGGTGCTGGCGTAGCCCGAGTAGGGGGCGGCGATGAGAACCCGCCGCTCGGGCGTCGCGCCTGCGAGCCGGAGCGCCTGCAGCCGGACGAAGGGATGCCCGGCGACCAGCTCGCTCTCGACAGGGCGGCGCGCGTCGCGCTCGACGATGCGCCGGAGGTCCCGCTCGATCGCCTCGCCGATGCCGAGATTGAGCAGCGCGAGGTCGGCCCAGGCCGTGAGCAGGCCGGCGCCCGCCAGTGGTGCCAGA
>JBKPDM010000488.1:0-3077 GCA_046727895.1 Pseudomonadota bacterium
GGACACGGGCCTCGATGGGGCGGACGCGTCGACCGCCGCAGCCCCGCCCGAGGCGTCGGGCGCCGAGGCGGAGCTGCCTTTCCCGGAGCTCGCGCAGACCCAGCGCCCGCGGGGCCGGCGCCGTGGCAGCCGGCCCGCGCCGGCCGGCTGAGAGACTCCGCCGGTGACGCTCAGCCACGCCGCGCCGGTTGCTCAGCGCGCTCGAGGTAGCCGTAGCGCCGCATCAGCCTGGCGAACCGCTCGAGGAGCGGCTGGAACACGCTCTGATCCCCGACTTCGCGCCATTGCTGCGCCTTGCCGACCCGGAAGAAGCCTTTCGACCGTACCGCCTCGATGAAACCCCGCTCAGCCTCCTGACGTCTCAGCTGCTCGAACGAGGTCGCGGCGACGACATCCTTGACTTGCTCGTCGGACAGCCGCTGGCCTAGAAACCCGGCGATCCTGCGGACCCCCGCCGCGGGATCGGCCAGCAGGTCCTCGTAGCGGAGCACGAGCAGGGGAAATCTCTTCGGGGAAGTCCAGCCGGTGACGTGCTCGCCCCAGCTCATCAAGAGCTCGGTTCTGCCGATCTGTTGCGGCTTGAAATTGAACGCCGAAGAGGTGCAAAGCGCCGCCACCGCTAGCCCCAACGGATGCCTGTAGTGATAGGAAAAAGAGATCGCGACGTCGCGAGGATCACGCAGAATGTAAATCGCCGATTTGGTCAGGGTCGGATCAGGGAAATAGCCGTTGTCGAATTTCGCCGCTACGTTATGTACCTTGACGAAGACCTGCTGTTCGGAAGTTGCGCAGATGGCCTCCTGGGTCGCCGCCCAGTAGCGACGGACATCGCCCGGCGCGGACGGCGGCACCTCGTAGCCATGCTCGGCGATGAACCGCTCGGTCAGGCCCGAGAAGGCCGGTGCCGTATCGCCGAAGGCGTTCAGATCGAACGGGCGCTCGGGATGGACGATCCGGTCGACGATCGCCCGCAGCCAGGTGTTGCCGCTCTTCGGATAGCTCGCGAGCCAGGTGATCCGTCTCATGACGTCGTCTGGGCGCGGCGCCCGGCATCGCTCGAGACGGTGGCGCCGGATTTCGGCGGCCGTTCGCCGAAGATCGCGCTGCCGACCCGCACGTGGGTTGCCCCGAACTGGACCGCGATCTCGTAGTCGGCGCTCATGCCCATGCTCAGCCGGGCGATGCCGTTGCGCCTGGCAATTTTGGCGAGAAGCGCGAAGTGCAGGGACGGCTCCTCCTCCAGCGGCGGGATCACCATCAGACCGATCACCGGCAGGCCGAGGTCGTTCCGGCACTCCCCGATGAAGGCATCGGCGTCGCCCGGCCAGACGCCGGCCTTCTGGGGCTCCTCGCCGGTGTTGACCTGGATGAAGCAGGCCGGGCGCCGGCCCTGGCGCGCCATCTCGCGCGCGAGCGCCCGCGCGAGCTTCGGCCGGTCGAGGGTCTCGATGACGTCGAACAGCTCGACCACCTCAGGCGCCTTGTTGGTCTGGACCAGGCCGATCATGTGCAGCTGAAGGTCCGGATGACGCTCGCGCAGAGCCGGCCAGCGGGCCCTCGCCTCCTGCATGTAGTTCTCGCCGAACACGCGCTGCCCGGCCGCCAGCGCGGCGAGCACCCGCTCATCGGGCTGCGCCTTGCTGACCGCGACCAGGGTCACCTCGGAGGGCGCCCGCTCGACCGCGCGCGCGGCCGCCTCGATGCACGCGCGCACCGCGCGCAGATTGGCCTCGATCGACTGCTCGACGACGGGTTGTTCGGCGTGCACGGTTATGCCAGGTTGCTGCCTCGCTCCGGAGCCTCACGAGCATAGTGAACGCTCCGTCCCGGCATGCCAAGGGTAGGAGGAGGAGCCCGGATCATGCTGAAGCCCCCATTCAGCTTCGAGGAGATCATGGCACCGCTCGGCGCCGAGCGGTTCTTCGCCGAGTACGAAGGCAAGCGACCGCTGCACCTGAAGGGTGTCGCCGACAAGTTCGCCGAGGTGATGACCTGGGCGAAGCTGAACGACCTGCTCGGCCAGGCGACGATCTGGTCCGACGCCTCGCTGCTGCTCTGGCTCGACAAGGACCCGATCGCGGCGGCCCGCTACTGCGACTCGGCGCTCAGTCGCGACGGTCGCAAGCAGGTGCTCCAGCCCAATCCGGAGAAGGTCAAGGACTTCCTGCGCCGCGGCGCTACCATGGCGGCCAACTGGATCGACCACCTGAGCCCCGGGCTCACCGCCTTCGCGCAGGCCCTGGAGGAGGGGCTCGTCGGCAAGGTGCAGGCCAACCTCTACACGTCGTCACGCCGCCGCCAGGGGCTCGCCTCGCACCGCGACCGCCATGACGTCTACGCGGTGCACGTCGAGGGCACCAAGACCTGGCACGTCTACGAAGGGCGCGCCGTCCAGCCGATCGCCCATGCCATCTGCAACACCACGCGCGACGAGGACGAGGAGGCCAAGGGGCGCCTGGTCATGGACGTCAAGATGGAGCCGGGCGATCTCCTCTACCTGCCGCGCGGCCAGTATCACGATGCGCTGGCCGACGAGGGCGGAGCCATGCACATCGCCTTCGGCGTGACTTATCCGGTCGGTCTGGACGTGCTGAGCCTCCTGTACGAGCGGGCGGTGGTCGAGCCCTTGTTCCGCACCGATCTGCCGCGTCCACGCGGCCCCGACGCCGAGCGCGCCATGACCGAACGGATGGCCCAGCTGGCCGAGGGGGTCAGGCGGCTGCTCGCGGATCCAGCGACCGCGGCGCAGATCCGGGCGATGCAGATGGCCTTCCACCACCCGCGCAACAGCTACAACCTGCCCGAGCTGTTGAGCGAGCCGGCAGAGGACCGCTACCGCGTGCGGGACAAGGGCATCCGTCTCGTGCAGCAGGCCGGCCGCTTCGGCCTGGTGCGCCAGGGCACGCGGGCGGCGACCGAGGTGCCGGCCGACGTCAGCAAGATGGTCGGCTGGGTGCTCGAACGCCAGGCGTTTACGCGCCGCGAGCTCGCTGCCGCTTTCCCGGATCGCCAGGCCGGCCAGATCGACCAGCTGCTGCGCGACCTCGGTGCCATGCGGCTGACCGAAGCCGTCTAGG
>JBKPDM010000489.1:0-2884 GCA_046727895.1 Pseudomonadota bacterium
CGGTAGAAGTGCGGGCAGCTCGTGTGCACGAAGCCCTCGAGCGGCAGGTCCCAGGCCTTGTGGTAGGCCGGAATCCCGGTGAGGCTGCCGGAGGCGCAGGTGAGGCCGTGATAGCCGCCGTGGCGGCCGATGATCTTCTTCTTGGCCGGCCGCCCCCGGAGGTTGTTGTAGTAGCGGACCAGCTTGACGTTGGTGTCGTTGGCATCCGAGCCCGAGCAGCCGAAGAACACCCGGGCGAGGTGGCCGGCACCGGCGTGGTCGCGGAACAGCGCGAGGATGCGGTCGGCGAGGCGGATGATCGGCTCCGTCGAGGCCGAGCCGAAGAGGTGATAGTAGTTCAGGTTCTCGATCGCCTCCCTGGCCGCTTCGGCGATCTCGCTCCGGCCGTAGCCGATGTTGACGCACCAGAGGCCGGCGCCGCAGTCGATCAGCTCGCGCCCCTTGTGATCGCGGATCCGTACGCCCTGCCCCTGGTTGACGATCAGCGGCCCGCTCTTCATGTGCGTGGCGATCGAGGTCAGGGGGTGGAACAGGCTCTGCCGGTCCATCTCCTCGAGCGTGTAGTTCGGTCTCTCTTCGAGCATCTCTCGCTCCGCTGGATCTGACCGCCGGGCTTCGGCTAGCCCGTGAACGCCTGAATGCCGGTCTGGGCGCGGCCGAGGATCAGGGCGTGGATGTCGTGGGTGCCCTCGTAGGTGTTGACCGCCTCGAGGTTCATGACGTGGCGGATGACGTGGTACTCGTCGGCGATGCCGTTGCCGCCGTGCATGTCGCGGGCGGTGCGGGCGATATCGAGCGCCTTGCCGCAGCTGTTGCGCTTGATCAGCGAGACCATCTCGGGCGTTGCCTTGCCCTGATCCAGCAGGCGGCCGACCCGGAGCGCCGCCTGCAGCCCGATCGCGATCTCGGTCTGCATGTCGGCGAGCTTCTTCTGGATCAGCTGATTGGCGGCGAGCGGCCGGCCGAACTGCTTGCGATCGAGCACGTACTGACGCGCGGCATGCCAGCAGAACTCGGCCGCGCCGAGCGCCCCGAAGGCGATCCCGAAGCGCGCCTTGTTGAGGCAGCTGAACGGCCCCTTGAGGCCGCTGACCCCGGGCAGGACGCGCTCTTGCGGCACGAACACCTCCTCCATCAGAATCTGCCCGGTCGGCGAGGCGCGCAACGCGAACTTGCCCTCGATTTTGGGCGTGGCGAGGCCCTCGGCCCCCCGCTCGATCAGAAAGCCGCGGATCACGCCCGCCTCGTCCTTCGCCCAGACCAGAAACAGATCCGCGATCGGCGAGTTGGTGATCCAGGTCTTGGCGCCGCTCAGACGCCAGCCGCCCGGGGCGGGGCGCGCCCGCGTGGTCATCGAGCCGGGGTCCGAGCCGTGGTCGGGCTCGGTGAGGCCAAAGCAGCCGACCAGCTCGCCTCTGGCGAGGCGCGGCAGGAATTCCTCGCGCTGGGCGTCCGTGCCGAACTCGTCGATCGGCGCCATGACCAGCGACGACTGCACGCTCAGCATCGAGCGGTAGGCCGAGTCGACCCGCTCGATCTCGCGCGCGATCAGACCGTAGCTCGTATAGTTGACGCCGGCGCAGCCGTAGCCCTCGATGGTCGCCCCGAGCAGGCCGAGCTCGCCCATCTCGCTGATGATGCCGCGATCTATCAGCTCGAGGCGGTTGGCCTCGCGGATGCGCGGCATCAGCTGCTCCTCGGCATAGCTGCGCGCGGTCTCCCGGATCAGGCGCTCATCCTCGCTCAGCTGATCGTCGAGCAGGAACGGATCGTCCCAGACGAAGACCGGTTGGTCCGGCGGGGCGCTCTCGGCGCGGCGCGTCTGCAGCGACGACGTCATCGGCGATCTCCCGATCAGGTACGGGGCTCAAGGATGCTGCGACGGCAGCTTAGACCAGATACGCCCGGTCGGCGGCCCGCCGACACCTACCTAGGAAGCCAAAAGCCGTAGTTCAACGCCTTAGCGCAAAGGCGGCGTAGCGGGGGCGAACGAGAAGGTGGTAGCCGACGCTGCCGGGGCCGGCCGCAAGGCGCGCGACGAGGCTGAGCCGCTTCTTAACGAGTATCGCCTTTAACGGGTATCGCCGCGGACTAGTGGCCGTCATTGCGCCAGATGTGGAGGTCGCTTGAGGCAAAGTAAGCGATACTCACGATGTCTTTCTTGCCATCGCCGTTCAGATCTACGGCGATCGCGCCGTTGTGGCTCTCTTTTCCGCTCGACACCGTGTGCGCGGTGAAGGATGCGCCGTTGTTTTTATTTTCGAAAACTATAACGCGCATCGGGCTGAATATCTCGCCGATGATGATCTCGGGAAGCCCGTCGCCGTTGAGGTCGCTGCACGACTCGCTGTCGAGCTCCGCATACCCCTTGCCAAGCGTGTGTTTCGTCCAGCTGTCGCCGCCGCCCGCCGGTTGTTCGAACCAATACACACCGGCATTGCGGTTCTCTTCGACGGCCGAGATATCGAGCCTTCCGTCCTTGTTGAAGTCCGCGACGCAAATGTTTTTTACCGACGCCGCATCGGTGTTGCCGATCGTGTGCGCGGTCCAGTTGCCGGTGAAGGTGCCGGGGTTGTGATACCATATGACGCCCGTGACGCCGTTGCCCTCGCCCGCGGCAACGTCGATCTTGCCGTCGCCGTCGATGTCGCCGAGCCATAACCCCTTTTGCTCATCGTGCGTCGTCGAGGTTATTCTTATATGGGGCCAGTTCGTGTTCGTCCGAAAATCGGAGGGGATCTGGAAGACGTAGTCGCCTCCGCCCGCGGTCATCACGAAGTCCGTTTTGGTGTTGCCGTCCACCAGATGCGCGGGGCGCATCGTCCGACCGTCGCCATGGCCTGTCTTCGGTAGCCCGCTCGCTATCTGATGCGAGGTCCATGAC
>JBKPDM010000490.1:0-9066 GCA_046727895.1 Pseudomonadota bacterium
GAGTAAACCCGCAGGAAGCCCCCGGGCCGACCGGCCCGGGGGCCGCTGAGCGATGATCGCCTACGTCGCCAGGCGCCTGGTGCTCGCGATCGCCACCATCTGGGCGATCTCGGTGGTCGCGTTCGCGATCATCCAGCTGCCGCCCGGCGATTTCGTCGACAGCTACATCGCCAGGCTCTCCTCCTCCGGCTCGATGGTCAGCGCCCAGGAAGCCGAGGCGATGCGCGAGCAATACGGCCTCAACAAGCCCGTTTGGGTCCAGTACTGGAAGTGGATCAGCCGCGTCGTCCGCGGCGACTTCGGCGTTTCGCTCGAATGGAACCGGCCGGTCACCGAAGTGATCGGCGATCGTCTCTGGCTCACTATCGTCATCTCGATCGCCGCGATCATCCTGACCTGGGGAATCGCTCTGCCGATTGGGATCTATTCGGCGGTGCGCCAGTATTCGATCGCCGATTACATCTTCACATTTGTGGGCTTCGTAGGGCTGGCGGTGCCCAACTTTCTGCTTGCGCTGATCATCATGTATCTCAGCTTCCGCTTCCTCGATGCCAACGTCGGCGGCCTGTTCTCGCCGGCCTACGCGCTCGCCCCATGGTCCTGGGGCAAGGTCTGGGACCTGATGGCGCATCTGCCTCTGCCGGCGCTGATCCTGGCGCTCGCCGGCACCGCCCAGCTGATCCGGATCATGCGCGCCAACCTGCTGGATGAGCTGCGGCGGCCCTACGTAGTCACCGCGCGCGCCCGCGGCCTCCAGGAATGGCGCGTGATCGTCAAGTATCCGGTGCGCGCCGCGCTCAATCCGTTCGCCAGCACGATCGGCTATCTGCTGCCGTTCGTGGTCTCGGGCAGCATCGTCGTCTCGCTCGTGTTGTCGCTGCCGACCATCGGGCCGGTCCTGCTGCGCGCGCTGGTCGCCCAGGACATGTTCCTCGCCGGCGCGATCGTCCTGCTGCTCGGCGTGCTGACCGTGATCGGCACCTTTCTCTCCGATCTGGTGTTGATGTGGATCGACCCGCGCATCCGGGCGGGGCTGCACGGATGAGCACGGTCATCGAGGCCGCCGCAGCGCCGGCGACTAGCGCCGCCGAGGAGAAGGTCGCGGTCGCGACCCAACTGCAGCTCACCTGGTGGCGCTTCAAGAAGCACAAGGTGGCACTCGCGAGCGGCGTTATCGTGGCGCTGTTCTACCTCGTGGCGCTGTTCGCCGACTTCCTCGCGACCGCCGACCCCTATGCTACCGAAGCCGGGCGCAGCTACATCCCGCCCCAGGCGATCCACTGGTTCGAGGACGGCAGCTTTCGGCCCTATGTCCTGGCGCTCAAGGGCAAGCGCGACCTCAAGACCTTCAAGCTGATCTATGCGCCCGACCCCGCCGACAAGCGCTATCTGAAGCTGTTCGCCGAGGGCTATCCCTATAAGTTCCTGGGCCTGTTGCCGACCAACCGGCATCTGATCGGGCTCGACCGCGGCGCGCCGACGGACGCGCTGTTCCTGCTCGGCACCGACCAGCTCGGGCGCGATTTCTGGTCGAGGCTGATGCTCGCGACCCGGACCTCGCTGATCATCGGTCTCGCCGGTGTCACCATCTCCTTGTTCCTCGGTGTGCTGCTGGGCGGCGTCTCGGGACTCGCAGGCGGCTGGATCGACACGCTGATCCAGCGGGTGATCGAGATCCTGCGCTCGATCCCGACCATCCCGCTCTGGATGGGGCTCGCCGCCGCGCTGCCGGCGAGCTGGAGCGTGCTCCAGGTCTATCTCGCGATCACGGTGATCATCACGCTGATCGGCTGGACCGAGCTTGCGCGCGTGGTGCGTGGCCGTTTCCTGTCGCTGCGCGAGGAGGATTTCGTGACCGCGGCCGAGCTCGCCGGCGCCTCGCGCCTTCGGATCATCTGCCGCCACATGGTGCCCTCCTTCCTCTCGCACATCATCGCCGCGATCAGCCTGGCGCTGCCGGCGATGATCATCAGCGAGACCACGCTCTCCTTCTTGGGCCTCGGCCTCCGGCCGCCCGCGATCAGCTGGGGCGTGCTGCTCCAGGACGCTCAGAACATCCAAGCACTCGGCATCGCGCCCTGGCTGCTGATTGCGGCGATACCCGTGATCGTGGTCATCCTTGCCTTCAATTTCTTGGGCGACGGCCTTCGGGACGCGGCCGATCCCTATGGCTGAGCCGATCCTCAGTGTGCGCGGGCTTCGGACCTGGTTCCACCAGGACGAGGGCGTCGTGCGCGCGGTCGACGACGTCTCCTTCGACCTCGAGCCCGGCCGCACGCTCGGCATCGTCGGCGAGTCCGGCTGTGGCAAGAGCGTGACCGCGCGCTCGATCCTTCGGATCGTCGAGCGCCCGGGCCGGGTCGAGGCCGGCCAGATGCTGCTCCGGCGCCCCGCCGGCCAAGTCACGGATCTGGCTCGGCTCGATGGCCAGGGCCGGGAGATGCGAGCGATTCGCGGCGGCGAGATCGGCTATGTCTTCCAGGAGCCGATGAGCTCGCTCTCGGCCTTCCACACGATCGGCAACCAGCTGATCGAGGCAATCCGCCTGCACACCGACCTCTCGAAGCGGGCAGCGCGCGAGCGCGCGGTCGAGCTTTTGACCATGGTCGGCATTCCGCAGCCGGCGCGCCGGGTCGACAGCTACTCCTTCGAGCTCTCGGGGGGCCTCCGCCAGCGGGTCATGATCGCGCTCGCTCTCGCCGCCGAGCCCCGCATCCTGATCGCCGACGAGCCGACCACCGCCCTCGACGTCACCACTCAGGCGCAGATCCTCGATCTGATCCGCAAGCTCCAGCAAGAGCGCGATCTCGCCGTGATCCTCATCACCCACGACATGGGTGTGATCGCCGAGATGACCGACGACGTCGTGGTCATGTATCTCGGCCGGGACGTCGAGCGCGGCCCGGTCGATGCGATCTTTCACGAACCGAAGCACCCGTACACCCGCTCGCTGCTGCGCTCGATCCCGACCGTGCTGGCAACGCCGCGCTCGCGCCTTCGGACCATCGAGGGCTCGATCCCCCATCCCTACGCCCGGCCGCCGGGCTGCCCCTTTCATCCGCGCTGTCCCGATGCCATCGGCGGCGTCTGCGAGCGCGACCTGCCGGCCGTGGTGGCGCTCGGCGCGCGCCGAGACGTCAGCTGTTTTCTCTACAAACAGGACACCTCAGGCGCCACCGCACCGGCGCCAAGCCTCTTGGAGCCGACCGCGTGAGTGCCCGAAGCCCTGGCACGGCGGCGACCATCCTCGAGGTCGAGAAGCTGCAGAAGTGGTTCCCGATCCGGCGCGGCCTGCTGCGCCGCGTCGTCGGGCAGGTGCGCGCGGTCGACGATGTGAGCTTCACGATCCGGCGCGGCGAGACCGTCTCGCTGGTCGGTGAATCCGGCTGCGGCAAGACCACGACCTCGCGCTGCATCCTGCGCGCGCTCACGCCCTCGGCGGGCGTGATCCGATTCCGGACCGACGCGGGGCGACAGGTCGACGTCGCCGCCCTGCCCAAGCCCGAGCTGCGGCCGCTGCGGCGCCAGATGCAGATGATCTTCCAGGACCCGTTCTCCTCGCTCAACCCGCGCATGACGATCACCGACATCATCGCCGAGCCGCTGCTCGTGAACGGCGTGCGCTCGCTCGAGGAGCGCCGGGCGCGGGTGCGCGAGCTGCTCGAGCTGGTGCAGCTGCCGGCCGCCTACATGAACCGCTTCCCGCACGCGTTCAGCGGCGGCCAGCGCCAGCGGATCGGCATCGCCCGGGCGCTCGCCCTGAACCCCGCCCTGATCGTCGCCGACGAGCCGGTCTCGGCGCTCGACGTCTCGGTGCAGGCGCAGATCGTCAATCTGCTGCTCGAGCTGCAGGACCGGCTCGGCCTGTCCTATCTGTTCGTCGCGCACGATCTCTCGGTCGTGAAGCACGTCAGCGACCGGGTCGCAGTGATGTACGTCGGCAAGATCGTGGAGCTGGCGCCGACCGCGGAGCTGTTCGCAAGACCGCTGCACCCCTACACCGAGGCGCTGCTCTCGGCGGTGCCGATCCCCGACCCGCGCCAGCGCTCGCAGCGCGTCGTGCTCAAGGGCGACGTCGCCGACCCGGCGCAGCCCCCGCCCGGCTGCTATTTCCATCCGCGCTGCCGCCATGCGACAGCGCGCTGCCGGAGCGAAGCGCCCGCGCTGGAGGAGATCGCGCCGGGGCACTTGGTGAGCTGCCACCGCGCGCGCGAGCTGTCGCTGACGGGCATCGAGCATTAGAAAGGGCACGAATCTGGAGGGATAGGGCATGCTGGAGCGCTTTCCGGTCGATCGGGCGGACTTCGACGGGCCCGTTCTGATCACCGGCGCCGGCGGCTGCATCGGCAGCTGGGCGATGGCCCTGCTGGTGCGCGCGGGCGTGCCGGTGATCGCCTACGACCTCACCGACGACAAGCGCCGGCCGCGGCTTCTGATGACCGGGGAGCAGCTGGCCGGGGTGAGCTGGGTCACGGGCAACATCGCCGATAGCGCGGCGCTCGCCGATGTCGTGACCAGGCGCCGGGTGCGGGCGATCATCCACCTTGCCGCGCTCCAGGTGCCGTTTTGCAAGGCCGATCCGGTCGCCGGCGCCCGGGCCAACGTGGTCGGCACGGTCAATGTCCTGGAGGCGGCGCGGCAGAGCGGCCTTAAGCGGGTCGCCTACGCCAGCTCGATCGCTGCGCTCTCTTTCCTGCCGGAGACGCCCTGGCTCGCGACGCTCTACGGTGCCTACAAGCTCACGAACGAGATGACCGCCCGGGTCTACCATCAGGACTGGGGAACACCGTCGGTCGGCATCCGCCCGGGCGTGGTCTACGGCGTCGCGCGCGATCAGGGCCTGACCTCCAAGACCACGATCGCGATCCTCGCCGCCGCTGCCGGCAGGCCCTACACCCTGCCCTTCACGGGCGCGGTCTCGGCGCTGCACGCGGGCGAGGTCGCCTCGGCGTTCATCAAGGCGGTCTCCAGGGAACGGAGCGAGGCTCCGGTGTTCGACCTGAACGGCCGTCCGACCTCGGTCGTCGAATGGCTCGAGATCCTGCGCGGCATCGCACCGGGCGCGCAACTTTCGATGAGCGGCGCGGAGCTGCCCTTCCCGGCCGACCTCTCCGATGCGCCGATCCAGAGCTACCTCGGCGATTACGGCCCGGTCCCGCTCGAAGACGGCATCCGCGCCACCTACGACGCCTTCAGGCAGCTCCTTGCCAAAGGCGTCCTTTCGGCGGACAGCGTGGCTTAGCTGAAACAGAACAGCCGCGCCGAGGCGAGACGGGTGCCCCTGACACCGCGCCACCTTTGGGCCTCGGTTCCGGGTATTGAAGCCGGCGGGCGAAGGCGTCAAAAAGGCGAGGCGTCGTGATCCAGCTGACGACCACACCACCAGAACGACGGGAGGCAATTTCGATGACCGACAGCCATGACAGCCGGAACCCACTCGGTCGACGCGATCTGCTGCACTACTCGGCCGGCACGCTCGCGCTCGGCGGCGCCGCGGCGGCAGCCCTCGCGGCATCCCCCGCCCGCGCCCAGGGGCGCCCGGAGAGCCGGCTCTACGAGGTGCTTGACCGTCACGTGGTCCGTGTCGGCACCGGCAGCACCAACCCGCCCTGGCACTTTGAGGATGACCAGGGCAACCTCGTGGGCATGGACGTCGACATGGCCAAACTGCTCGCCAAGGGCCTGTTCGACGACGCGAACAAGGTCGAGTTCGTCCGCCAGGGCGCCGATGCCCGCATCCCCAACCTCGTCACCAACAAGGTCGACATCGTGATCCAGTTCATGACGATCACGGCGGGGCGCGCGCAGCAGGTCGAGTTCAGCATCCCCTACTACCGCGAGGGCGTCGGCCTGCTCCTGCCGGAAAGCAGCAAATACGGCTCGTATGCGGACCTGGAGGCTGCCGGCTCGGCGGTGACCATATCGGTGCTGCAGAACGTCTACGCTGAGGATGCCGTCCATGCGGCGCTGCCCGAGGCCAAGGTCCTGCAGCTCGACAGCCAGGCCAACGTCGTTCAGGCGCTCGCGGCCGGACGCGCCGACGCCGCCGCGATCGACCAGTCGACCGTGAGCTGGCTCGTGGTGCAGCAGCCGGGGCAGTACAAGGACGCAGGCTACGGCTGGTACCCGCAGAGCTACGGCGCCGCGGTCAAGCCGGGCGATCAGATCTGGCTGAACTTCGTCAACACCGTCTTCAAGGAGGCCATGGTCGGAACCGAGTTCCCGACCTATGCCGCTTCCTTCAAGAAGTGGTTCGGCGTGGATCTCAGCTCGCCGAAGCTCGGCTTCCCGGTCGAGTTCGCCTGAGCGGGCGGCGGACGGCGAGCCGGTGCCGGGCGATCTATGGTACAACTTCAACTGGGACGTCATCTGGCGCCACTTCGATAAGTTCTATCTCGGGCTGGCGCTCGGGCTCGGCATCGCCGTCCTGTCCCTCCTGATCGGCTGCGTCATCGGCCTCGCCGCCGCGGTCGCGCGCACCTCGGGGCCGCGCCCGCTCCGGCTGGCCGTCACCGCCTATACCGAGTTTCTGCGCAACATCCCGATCCTGCTGCTCGCCTACTTCTGCTACTACGGCCTGCCGCACCTCGGGATCCGGTTCCTCGACAACATCGGCTCGTTCGTCTTCGCGCTGTCGATTTACGCCAGCGCCTATCTCGCCGAGATCTTCCGCGCGGGCATCGGCTCGGTGCCGCGGAGCCTCCTCGAGGCCGGCATGGCGATCGGGCTGACGCGCTGGCAGCGCTTCCGCTACATCACGCTGCCGGTGACGCTCCGGATCACGCTGCCCTCGCTCTCCAACAACTTCATCTCGCTGTTCAAGGACACCTCGCTCGCCTCCGCGATCGCGGTGCCCGAGCTGACCTGGGGCGCGATGTGGGTCAACGTCAACACGTTCCGCGTGCTCGAGTCCTGGACGGTTGCAGGGCTCATGTATCTCGGCGCCTGCTACGTGATCGCCCTGGCGCTCCGCCGTGTCGAGCGCCGTTACGCGGTCATCCGCTGAATCATGGGTGCGCGTGCGGATATCTGGACCTCGATCTGGATCGCCATGCCCTCGCTCCTGCACGGGCTCCTGGTGACGATCCAAATCTCGGCGCTCGCCATCCTGATCGGCACGCTGCTCGGCCTCGTCGGTGGCATCGTCCTCGCCTACGCCCCGCCCTGGGCGCGCGCGCCGGTGCGCGCCTATGTCGACGTCATCCGCGGCATCCCGGTCCTGGTCCTGATCTTCGCCTGCTTCTACGGCCTGCCGTTCGCCGGCCTCCAGGTCGAGGCGTTCCAAGCCGGCGCGATCGCGCTGGCCGCCTTCGCGACCGCGCACATCACCGAGGTCGTTCGCGGCGGCATCGAATCGATCCCGCATGGGCAGAACGACGCCGCGAAGGCGATCGGGCTCCGCTTCGGTGAGCGGCTGCGCTTCGTCATCCTGCCCCAGGCCATGCGCCGGATGCTGCCGCCCTGGGTCAACGCTGCGGTCGAAATGGTGAAGGGGTCCTCGCTGGTCTCGCTGATCGGCGTGGTCGATCTCCTGCTCGCCATGCAGCAGGTCGTCGGCCGCACCTTCATCGTGATCCCGTTCTACGCCATCGCCGCGCTCCTCTACTTCGCGATCAACTTTTCGATGAGCCAGACCGCTGCGGTCCTGGAGCGGCGCTTCGCCTACCTTCGGTACTGAGCTCATGAGCCCCCGGACCGCATCTTTCAGCTCGCCGCTCCTCGAGATCAAAGGCGTCCACAAGCGCTTCGACCGGATCGAGGTGCTGCAGGGCGTCGACGTCGACGTCGGACGTGGTGAGGCGGTCGCAGTGATCGGAGCGAGCGGCTCCGGCAAGACGACGCTCCTGCGTTGCGTCAACCTGCTCGAGGAGTACGAGGCGGGCGAGATCCGGCTGGACGGCGAGCCGATCGGCTATCGGGTGCGCAATGGCCGGCGGATCAAGCTCGGCGAGAGTGAGATCGCGCGTCAGCGCGCCGACATCGGCATGGTCTTCCAGAGCTTCAACCTGTTCCCGCACATGACCGCCGAGGAGAACATCACTCTCGGCCTGCTCCGGGTGCGGAAACTGGCGCCGGCCGAGGCGCGCGAGCGGGCGCGCCACTGGCTCGAGCGGGTAGGGCTCGCCGAGCGCGCCGGCCAATACCCCTTCCAGCTGTCGGGCGGGCAGCAGCAGCGGGTCGCGATCGCGCGCGCGGTCGCCATGTCGCCCAAGCTCATGCTGTTCGACGAGGTGACCTCGGCGCTCGACCCGGAGCTCGTGGGCGAGGTGCTGGCGGTGATGCGCGATCTCGCGGAGAGCGGCATGACCATGCTGATCGTCTCGCACGAGATCCCCTTCGTGCGCGACGTCGCGCACCGCGTCCTGTTCATGGACGAGGGCCGGATCGCCGAGGCCGGGTCGCCGGCCGAGCTGCTGGTGAGCCCGAGGAGCCCACGCTTGCAGAGCTTCCTGCGCCGCTTCCAGGCGGTGTTCGGCTGACCCGGGCAACCGGGGCCCCGAGCATCGGAATCAGAACAGCCGCTTCGAGGCGAGGCGGGCGCCGTCGCGGAGCGCACGCAGCTTGGCCCAGACCAAGTCCTCGGCGACCCGGCCCATGCCGGCCGAGGTGTCGAAGCCGCAGTCGGTGCCGGCGAGCACGCGCGAGGGATCGCCGAGCGCCCGCGCAACCCGCTCGATCCGCTCGGCCACGACCTCGCGGTGCTCGACGAAGTTGGTGAGCGTGTCGATCACGCCCGCGACCAGGATCTGATCGTCGGCCAGGGCGTGGCCTTCGAAGCAGCGGTACTCGTGGGCGTGGCGCGGGTTGGCGAACGGGAACATGAAGCCCCCGACCCGCGCCTCGCGGATGAGCGGCAGGATGTCGGCGAGCGGCACGTCGCAGTCATGCGGCCCCTCGTAATTGCCCCAGCAGACGTGCATGCGCACCCGCTCGCGCGGCACGTTCTCGAGCGCCCGATTGATCGCCGCGACCACCCGCTCGACAAAGCCCTGGAAGTCAACGAGCGGCCGGTCCTGGTAGGAGATGTGGCGCTCGAGAGCGAGATCCGGGCAGTCGAGCTGCAGG
>JBKPDM010000491.1:0-2448 GCA_046727895.1 Pseudomonadota bacterium
GACAACCTGCCAGCGCGAGAACTGCGGCAAGCGCGATTGCCGGGGCCGGCGTTGCGAGCACCTGCGACCAAGGCGCCAGTTGGCCAACGCAACGGGATGGTCTACAAGATCGATCGCCCGCGGGCTGGCGCTCCGCGGCGCGGTCTGGCGGCGGCAGGTCAGCGCCCCGCTCGGAGGTTCGGCTTGTACACACGCGCGCGACCCAACATATCAATAATCCAGCGATGCTTGGTGTTGTACGCCGCACCCAGACCAGCGAAAGCATAGAGGAACGCCCGATGGCCGAGCAACAGCAAACGCCGGAGCGCGATCGCGAGCAGATCGCCCAGATCCTCGGCGAGATCGCCGACAGCAGCCATAAGCTGCTGCAGGGTCTGGCCGAGCGGCGCTGCGCGGTCAATGGCGGCGCTGCCAGCCCGGACCCGTTCAATCTCGGACCAACCATCTTCGAGCTGACGACCCGCCTGATGGCCGATCCGAGGGCGCTCGCCCAGGCCCAGCTCTCGCTCTGGCAGGACTATCTGCGGCTCTGGCAGAACACCAGTCGGCGGATGCTCGGCCAGCCGGTGGAGCCGGTCGTGGAACCCGAACGGGGCGATCGGCGGTTTCGCGATCCGGCGTGGGACGACCACGCCCTGTTCGATTTCATCAAGCAGTCGTACCTGCTGACCGCGCGCTGGCTGGTCGAGACGATCAATGACGTCGACGGCCTCGACGACAAGACTCGACAGAAGGTGGACTTCTACACTCGCCAGTTCGTCGACGCGCTGGCGCCGAGCAATTTCGTCGCGACCAATCCCGAAGTGCTGCGCACAACCTTCGAGAGTGGCGGCGAGAACCTGCTGCGCGGCCTGAACAATCTCTTGGACGACCTGGCCCGCGGCGACGGCAAGCTCGCCATCAAGATGACCGATCTCGACGCTTTCCAGCTCGGCAAGAACATCGCGGCGACGCCCGGCAAGGTCATCTATCAGACCAGCCTGATGCAGCTGATCCAGTTCGCCCCGACCACCGATCAGGTCTATCAGCGACCGTTACTGATCATGCCGCCCTGGATCAACAAGTATTACATTCTGGATCTGCAGCCGAAGAACAGTTTCATCAAGTACGCGGTGGAGCAGGGTTTTACCGTCTTCGTGATCTCGTGGATCAACCCCGATCGGGAGCACGCCGAGAAGACCTTCGAGGACTACATGTTCGAGGGGCCGCTCGCCGCGCTCGAGGCGATCGAGCAGGCGACCGGCGAGCGCGAGGTCAACGTCATCGGCTATTGCCTCGGCGGCACGCTCCTCGCCTGCACGCTTGCCTACATGGCGGCCAAGCAGGACCAGCGGGTCAAGGCGGCGACCTTCTTCGCCAGCCTGGTCGACTTCGAGGATCCGGGCGAGCTCGGCGTATTCATCGACGAGGAGCAGCTCGCCGTCATGGACCAGAGGATGGCGAAGCGCGGTTATCTCGAGGGGCGCGAGATGGCGACCACCTTCAACATGCTGCGCGCCAACGATCTGATCTGGTCGTTCGTGATCAACAACTACCTGCTCGGCAAGGAGCCGTTCCCCTTCGACCTGCTGTACTGGAACTCCGACAGCACCCGCATGCCGTACGCCATGCACAGCTACTATCTGCACAAGTTCTATCAGGAGAACCGGCTGGTCGAGCCGGGCGGCATCACGCTGGGCGGCGTGCCGATCGACCTGCGCAAGATCCGCCTGCCGGTCTACATGCTGTCGACCCGCGAGGACCACATCGCGCCCTGGACCTCGACCTACGCGGCGACGCAGCTCTTTCGGGGCGACACGACCTTCGTGCTCGCCGGCTCCGGCCACATCGCCGGTGTGATCAACCCGCCGAGCGTGCAGAAATACGGCTTCTGGACCAGCGAGGAGCTGCCACCCGACGCGAAGGACTGGCTCGAGCACGCCGAGAACCGGGCCGGCTCCTGGTGGCCCCACTGGCGGGAGTGGAACGCGGCGCGGTCAGGCAAGCTGGTCCCGGCGCGCCAGCCCGGCGACGGCAAGCTCGCGCCGATCGAGGACGCCCCCGGCTCCTACGTGAGGATGCGCGCGGTCTGACCGGCGGGCTCGATCACTGCGTCACCTGGGACAGATCGAGCGGTACGGACGTGCCGTTCGTCCACATCTGCCACTGCCAGCCGGCGCCGCTCAGGTCCCCATTGTCGTCGAAGGCGACCCGTCCGACCACGCTGTCGAAGCGCCCCCGGCGGAGCGCCTCGGCCACGGAGACGAGGTCCGGCGTGCCCGCCCGTTCGACCGCCTGCGCCCAGACCTGGACCGCCGCATAGGCGCCGAGGCCGCTGCTGCGCGCCAGCAGCCCACGCGCGCGAAACTCCTCCAGCACGGCCGCCGCCGCCGGCTGCAGGCGAACATTGGGGCGAGCGGTGAAGATCGTCCCCTCGCCTGCCGGACCGGCGATCGTCCAGAACTCGTC
>JBKPDM010000492.1:0-5559 GCA_046727895.1 Pseudomonadota bacterium
GACTTACGGGAACTCGGCAATCGCCTCGACGTGTTGATCACGCATTTGCTGAAGTGGCAGTTCCAGCCCGATGCTCGTTCCGGCAGCTGGCGCGGCTCGATCCGGACCCAGCGGGGGCGCATTGTCCGACTCCTCAAGCAAAGCCCGAGTTTGCGCCAACACGTCGCAAGCGAGGCGGATGAGGGCTATGCGCGCGCCCGCGCCACGGCAGCCGATGAGGCCGGTCTGCCTCCGGGACAGTTCCCTTCGCGCTGCCCCTACAGCGTGGAGGAGTTGCTCGACGAGGCGTTCTTCCCCGGCCCGCTCGACGCACCATGACCCGAGCCTCCAACCTCCGCACCGGCGGGCAGATCCTGGTCGACCAGCTCGAGATCCATGGCGTGGACATGGCCTTCGGCGTGCCCGGGGAAAGCTATCTGGGGCTGCTCGACGCACTCTACGACAGCGATATCCGCTACATCGTCTGCCGTCAGGAGAGCGGCGCCGCCATGATGGCCGAGGCCTACGGCAAGCTCACCGGACGGCCGGGCATCGCCATGGTGACCCGCGGCCCGGGTGCCACCAACGGCTGCCATGGGGTGCACATCGCGCGCCAGGACTCGACCCCGATGATCTTCTTCATCGGTCAGGTCGCGCGTGAGATGCGCTGGCGCGAAGCGTTCCAGGAGATCGACTACCGGCAGATGTTCGCGGGCATCGCCAAGTGGGTGTGCGAGATCGAGCAACCGGCGCGCATCCCGGAGATGATCGCCCGGGCCTTCCACACCGCGACCTCGGGCCGGCCGGGGCCGGTGGTGATAGCACTGCCCGAGGACATGTTGACCGCGCCCGCAGCCTCTGCCGATGCCGTCCGCTACCAGCGGGTCCAGGCGCATCCCGCGCTCGAGGATATGGCGCGCCTGCGCACGCTGCTCGCGGCCGCCAGACGGCCGTTCGTGATTCTCGGCGGCGGCGGTTGGGACGCCAGAGCCTGCGCCGACATCCGGGCGTTCGCCGAACGGTTCGAGCTGCCGGTCGGCGTCTCCTTCCGCCGCCAGGACTATTTCGACAACGCGCATCGCTGCTACGCCGGCCATGTCGGCATTTCGGTGGCACCGCCGCTCAGCGACCGCGTGCGCGACGCCGACCTCCTGCTCCTCCTCGGGACCCGGCTCGGCGAGGCCTCGAGCCGCAGCTACAGCCTGCTCGAGATCCCCGAACCGAAGCAGACACTGGTCCACGTCCACCCGGGCGCGGAGGAGCTCGGGCTGGTCTACACGCCCGATCTCTCGATTCTTTCTGGCGTGGGCGCGTTTGCCGCGGCGGCGCGCGCGCTCGAGCCGGTCGACAGCAGCGCCTGGCGCGAGCAGACCCGGGTCGCGCACGAGCAGTATCTGGCCTCGCTCGAACCCTTGCCGATGCCGGGCGAGCTGCAGCTCGGCGAGGTGATGACCTGGTTGCGCGAGAACCTGCCCGCGGACGCGATCGTCACCAACGGCGCCGGCAATTACTGCATCTGGGTCAACGGCTACTACCAGTACCGCGGCTACCGGACCCAGCTCGGGCCGACCAGCGGCTCGATGGGTTATGGCACGCCGGCGGCGATCGCCGCCAAGCTGGTCCACCCCGAGCGCACCGTGGTCGCCTTCGCGGGCGACGGCTGCTTTCTGATGACCGGCCAGGAGGTGGCCACCGCCGCGCAGTACGACCTCGCCATCATCTGGTGCGTGGTCAACAACGGCATGTACGGCACGATCCGCATGCACCAGGAGCGCGACTACCCCTCGCGGATCATCGGCACCGACCTCAGGAACCCCGATTTTGCAGCGCTCGCGCGGGCCTACGGCGGCTATGGCGAGGTGGTCGAGCGGACCGCCGACTTCCCGGACGCCTTCCGGCGCGCCCAGGCCGCCGGCAGCTTCGCGCTGCTCGATCTGCGGGTCGACCCGGAGGCGCTGACGCCCCGCTTCTCGCTCAGCCAGATCCGCGCCGGCGCGCTGGCGCCGGCGGGGTAGAGCGGGCTCCGGCCCTCTCAACAACTGGCTGGCGGCGCAAGTGTGACGTATCTGCCCGCGCACCAGGATCGCCGGCCGGCGCGATTCGCGCAGCGGTAAACTGGCCCCGGTTACTCGTCGCAGCGGTCTCTGCTGGCGTGAACTCAGGCGCCGGGCCATAATCCGGGCGTCGCACGAGACTGCCGGGAGGCTGAAGCAGATGTCGGGACCGTCGATCGCCGAGCTGCAGAAAATGGCGCGCGAGACCTTCGGTCGCGAGCTGAGCGAGGCCGAGGCCGAGGCCGCTCGCAGCCGCCTGCCGGCCATGGTGCAGAACGCCGGGCGGCTGCGGCAGTGGGAGAAGCGCCTCGGCGACACCGCACCGGCGCAGGTGCAGCAGATGCTCCCGGGAGGCGACGATGAGTGACGACGAGCTGGTCTACGCCAGCATCGCCGGGCTGGCGCCACGCCTCGCCGCGAAGGAGCTCTCGCCCCTCGAGGTGACCGAGGCGGCGCTCGCCCGGATCGAGGAGCTCGAGCCCAGGCTCAACGCGTTCATCACCGTGACGGCCGAAAACGCCCGCCACGCGGCGCGTGCCGCCGAGGCGGCGATCCTGGCCGGCAACTACCTCGGGCCCTTGCATGGCATTCCGGTCGCAATCAAGGATCTGTACGCGACGCGTGGCGTCGCCACCACCTACGGCTCGCCGCTCTATGCCGACTGGGTGCCCGACTTCGACGCCGCCGCGGTCGAGCGATTGAAGCGCGCCGGCGCCGTGATCCTCGGCAAGACCAACCTGCACGAGCTCGCCTACGGCACGACCAGCGCCAACGCCCACTATGGACCGGTGCACAATCCCTGGCGGCTCGATCATCATCCGGGCGGCTCGAGCGGCGGCTCCTCGGCAGCGGTCGCCGCGGGCCTGGCCTGCGGCGCCATGGGCAGCGACACCGGCGCCTCGATACGCCAGCCGGCCGCCTGCACCGGCATCGTCGGCATGAAGCCGACCTTCGGCCGCGTCTCCAAGTTCGGTGCCCTGCCGCTCGCCTGGTCGCAGGATCATGCCGGGCCGCTTACCCGCACCGTGCGCGATGCCGCGCTGATGTTGCAGGTGCTGGCCGGCCATGACCCGCGCGATCCGACCAGCGTCGCACGCCCCGTGCCCGACTTCGCTGCGGGGCTCGAGCAGGGCGTGCGCGGCCTGCGGATCGGTGTCGCGCGGACGTTCTTCTTCGAGGACTGCGACCCGGAGGTGGCCAGCGCCGTGGACGCCGCGCTCCAGGTCTTCGATGAACTGGGCGCGGTGGTCGTGGAGATCGAGCTGCCGGACATGCAGGCTGTTTTCACCGCCGGCACGATCACGATCGCGGTCGAGGGCGCCGCCTATAACGCGGCGAATCTGCGCGAGCGACCCGAGGCGTTCAGCGACGAGCTGCGCACGGCGTTCAAGCTCGGCGGCTTCTACAGCGGGGTCGACTATCTGCAGGCGCAGCGGCTGCGCCGGCAGCTGATGGCCGAGACCAACCGCGCCATCGCCGGCTTCGATGCGATCGCGATGCCGACCTCACCGGTGCCGGCAACGCCGATCGAGGGCAGCCCGCCTCACCATGCGCTGTTCCGGGCGCGCAACACGATGCCCTTCAACGTGCTCGGCCTGCCGGCGATCTCGGTGCCCTGCGGCTTCACGACGGGCGGATTGCCGATCGGCCTGCAGATCGTGGGGCGGGCGTTCGACGAAGCCGGGATCCTGCGCATCGCCCATGCCTACGAACAGGCGAGCGAGTGGCACCGGAAGCGCCCGCCGCTATGACCGATGGCCTGCCGCGGCAAGCCAAGCCTTGATCGCGGCCTTGCGCCGAATGACAATGCCGGCAGTGACAAGCGCCAGATGAAAGGGAGGCAATATCCATGACCCGACGCTCGACGACCGCGGCCGGCGCAGGCGCGCTGCTGGCCGCGCTCGTATTCGCCATTCCGGCACAGGCCGGGGTGCCGGAGTCCAAGGACCCGATCAAGCTCACACTGAACGACTGGACCGGGCAGTTCCTGTCCACCGAGCTCATGGGCCGGGTGCTGCAGTCGATGGGCTACAACGTCGAATACGTCCAGGCCGACTATCTTGCCCAGTTCGCCGGCCTCGAGGCCGGTGATCTGGATGTCGCCATGGAGATGTGGGAGACCACCGGCAAGGATGCCATGAACGCCTCGCTGGCGACCGGCAAGACGGTCGACCTCGGCGAGACCGGCATGCTGGCGAAGGAGGAGTGGTGGTTTCCGGAGTACATGAAGGAGAAGTGCCCGGGCCTGCCGGACTGGAAGGCGCTCAACGACTGCGCCGAGGCGTTCTCGACGCCCGAGACCTCGCCGAAGGGGCGCTACCTTGCCGGACCGGTGACCTGGGGCGGCTACGACGAGGAGCGGGTCGAGGCCCTCGGACTGAACTACGAGGTCGTGCACGCCGGCACCGATGCGGCGCTCTTCGCCGAGCTCCAGTCCGCCTATCAGCGTAAGGCGCCCTGGCTCGGCTGGATCTACACGCCGCACTGGGCGCCGATCAAGTTCAAGGGCGAGTGGGTCCAGTTCCCGGAGTACGAGGAGGCCTGCTACAAAGATCCGAGCTGGGGCAGCAACCCGGATCTGGCCTACGGCAAGCCGCACGGCTGGATCAAGAAGGTCGGCTGGAAGGGGGGCGAGGACAAGTGGCCGTGCGCCTACCAGGCGATCCGCGCGTTCCACATCGACAACGAGACCATGGGCAACCTGATCGCCGCGGTCGATCTCGACGGTCGCAAGGTAGCCGAGGTCGCGCAGGAGTGGCTCGATAAGAACCCGGATGTCTGGAAGCCCTGGACTGAGTGCGCCAGCTGACGGCGCCGTACCGGCCTGCTCGTGACGCGGCGCGGGCGTTGGCGTGGCCGGGCCCGGGTCGAACCCGGTCGTCCACCCGGCTCTGCCGCGTCCCGCCCGCAGCCGTCCGGTCGTCTACCCGGCCTGCCGCGTCCTGCCCGCAGCCGTCCGGTCGGACATCGAGATCGGGCTGGTCGCCAAAGCTCTCGCGGCGGTCGCCAGAGCTCTCGCGGCGGTCGCCAGAGCTCTCGCGGCAGCCTCTGCGTAGATGCGTGTCGCAGCACTAACCGAAGATTGACCCTTGCACCCTACCCTCTGTTCGGATCGTCCATGCGACCGTGGGAATCCGCCCGCATGGGGACGGCGGTGGCGCGGATTCCCACGGTCGCATGGACCATCGGTAAGCGACACATTAGGAGCCAATGGTTGACGAAAGGTTAACCGGACCCAGTCTTGGCCAGCTCGCGTCCGGCCGGGGCGAGAGGCCGCGGGCTCCTGGATCGCGGCCTCGGCCGTCATGAGCGCCGAGGTCAAGCTCGCCTGCGAGGGTGTCTGGAAGCTGTTCGGACCGGAGCCCGGGCGCTTCCTCGCGGCGCACGGCTTCCGGCCGTCGCCCGCTCAGCTGACCGAGGCCGGGTTGATCGCGGCCGTGGGGGGCGGCGCGCGGGAGGTCCGGGCGGCCGCGGTGTTGGTCATCATGGGGGTCTCGGGGTCGGGCCAATCGACCCACGTGCGCTG
>JBKPDM010000493.1:0-5318 GCA_046727895.1 Pseudomonadota bacterium
GCGCCGGACTTTTCGAGCGAGCCGATCTGGTGGCGGGACGCGCCGCCCGATCCCGCCGATCGCGGGCCTCTGCCGGCGCGGGTCGACGTCGCCATCGTCGGCAGCGGTTATTGCGGCCTCGCGGCGGCTCGCGAGCTGGCCCGCGCGGGCACGCGGGTCGCGGTCCTGGACACGGGTGCGCTGGGCATGGGTGCCAGCAGCCGCAATGGCGGCATGGTCGGCGGCGCGGTCAAGCTCGAATGGCAGAACCTCGCCCTTCGGCTCGGGCCAGACCGGGCCGCCGCATTGCACGACGGCGCGCGCGCCTCCTTCGATCACCTCGAGACCCTGATCGCGCGCGAGCGGCTCGACGCCGGCTATCACCGCTCAGGCCGCCTTCTCCTCGCCTGCAACCCGGCCCAGTTCCGCGTCCTGGAGCGCGAGGTGGCGGCGCTCGGCGAGCGCGCGCACAACGTCCGGCTGGTGGCGCGCGATGGTCTGCGCGAGGAGATCGGCTCCGATCTCTATCAGGGCGGCGCGCTGATCGAGCAGGCAGGCGGCCTGCACCCGGGCCGGTTTCACCGCAGCCTTCGCGAGGCGGCCCGGGCCGCGGGTGCCGGGCTGCACGCTCATGCCGAGGTCGTTCGCATCGGCCGGAGCGCAAACGGCTTCGCGCTCGAGACCCGCCGCGGCCGGCTGCTGGCCGAGGCCGTGTTCATCGCGACCAATGGCTACACCGGCGCACTCACCCCGCAGCTGCAGCGCCGCGTGGTGCCGGTCTCGAGCTACATCATCGCGACCGAGGAGCTGCCGGCGGATCTTGCCGGTCAGCTCAGCCCCCGCGGCCGAATGTTCGTCGACCGCAATCGGCTGCTGTCCTACTTCCGCCTGTCGCCCGATGGCCGGCGCGCGCTGTTCGGCGGCCGGGTCAGCCTGCGTGACATCGACGAGCGACGAAGCGCGCTCAGGCTCTATCGGCGGCTGATCCGGGTGTGGCCCGAGCTCGCCAGCTACCGGATCAGTCACAGTTGGAAGGGCGCGGTCGCCTTCACCTTCGATCGCCTGCCGCACATGGGCATGATCGAGGGCATGCACTTCGCGATGGGTTGCAATGGCAGCGGCGTCGCCATGGCGACCTATCTCGGGCATCAGACGGCGCTCGAGCTGCTCGGACGCACCAACCGCCCCTGCCCGTTCGCCGACTTGAACTTTCCGGCTCACCTGCTGTACCACGGCAGGCCCTGGTTTCTGCCGGCTGTCGGCGCCTGGTATCGCCTGCAGGATGCGCTCGATCGCTGGCGCGCAGCCTGACCGGACGGCGAAGTCGAGCCGGGCGGCGTCCTGGATCGGGGTCGAGCTAGAAACTTTGTGAACAATTCGGGTGAACAATCGGGCGCTCGGCTCGTCTTCAGGCGGGCAAGCTCGCGCTCGGGTCCAGATGACGGATGCGGATCAGCGTTTTCGGTCTCGGTTACGTCGGCACCGTGTCGGCTGCCTGCCTGGCCAGGCGCGGCCATGACGTCGTCGGGGTCGATCCCAACCCGCTCAAGGTCGCCGCGATCGAGAGCGGCCGCTCGCCGCTGATCGAGCCGGGCCTCGACGAGCTGATCCGCGACGTCGCCTCGAGCGGCCGTCTTCGGGCGAGCGGCGATGCCGCAGCCGCGGTCCGGGCGAGCGAGCTCTCGCTGATCTGCGTCGGCACGCCGAGCGCGGGTAACGGCCGGGTCAATCTCGACTACCTGCAGCGCTGCTGTGAGGGGATCGGCGAGGGCCTGCGGCGAAAGCGCGGGCGCCATGTCGTGGTCGTGCGCTCGACGGTGCCGCCCGGTACGCTGGGCGGGCAGGTCGCGCGCTGGCTCGAGGCGGCCTCGGGCAGGCAGATCGGACGGGATCTCGGTCTCTGCTATCATCCGGAGTTCCTGCGCGAAGGCCAGGCGATCGCCGATTTCGAGGATCCCGCGCGAACCGTGATCGCGGCCAGCGATGAGATGAGCGGCGAGCGTCTCGCCAGCCTCTACGCAGACTTCGCCGCGCCACTGATCCGCACCGATTTCACGATCGCGGAGCTGCTCAAGTACGCCGACAACGCCTGGCACGCCCTCAAGGTCTGCTTCGCCAACGAGGTCGGCAGCCTCGCCAGGGCGCTGGGGGTCGACGGTCGGGCGCTGATGGCGATCTTCCGCCTCGATCGAAAGCTCAATCTGTCCGAGGCCTATCTGGCTCCGGGCTTCGCCTTCGGCGGCTCGTGCCTGCCCAAGGATCTGCGTGCCTTGCGCCACGCGGGCCGCACGCTCGACCTGGAGCTGCCGATCCTCGATGCCGTGCTGGCGAGCAATCGGCGCCACATCGAGCGGGTGCTGGCCCGGATCCTCGGCCACCCGGTCAAGCGTATCGGCGTCGTCGGCCTCTCCTTCAAGGAAGGTACGGACGACCTGCGCGAGAGCCCCATAGTCGAGGTCATCGAGCGACTGATCGGCAAGGGCTACGAGGTCCGGATCTTCGATCCGCTGGTCGATCTGCAGTCGATGGTCGGCGCCAATCGCGCTTTCGCGCTCGCGCACCTGCCGCACATCGCAAAGCTCATGGCGGCGACGATCGAAGCGGTGATCGATCACGCCGAGCTGCTGCTGATCGGCCACGTCGACCCGGCCGACGCCAGGACGATCGCGGCGTGCGCAGGCCGCCGCCGGATCCTCGACTGCGCGCGGCGCGACTCCGGTCTCGAGGCGCTCGAGCGCTACGAGGGCATCTGCTGGTAGCTCGGCCGAGCGTGCCTCAGTAGGGCCCGGCCGGCCTCACGGGCCGCTTCTCGGTGCCGCGGACCTCGTTGATCGCCTGCTTGGCCGCCGAGGCGAGCAGGCGACCATCGGAGAGGATGGTCACGAACTGGAAGCCCTTCTCGATCACGCTCCGCGCATAGTCGGTACTGGCGACATGGATGCCGGCGGCGAGCCCGCGTCGTTTGCAGCCATCGAGGATCTTGTCGAGCACCGCGACCAGGTCGGGATGCTTGAGGTCGACTCGCTCCTCGTAGCCCAGGCTCTGACTGAGGTCGGCCGGGCCGACGTAGACGCCATCGAGCCCCGGCGTGTCGAGGATCGCGTCCAGGTTCTCCACCGCCTGGCCGGTCTCGATCATCGCCAGCGCGATCACGGTCTCGTTGGCGTGCTGGCCGTAGTCGGTGCCGGCGTAGAAGCTGACGCGGGTCGGGCCGAAGCTGCGGTAACCCTGCGGCGGGTAGCGGCAGGCGCCGACGAACTGCCGCGCCTCTTCGGCCGAGTTGACCATCGGGCAGATAATGCCGTAGCAGCCGGCATCGAGCATCTTCATGATGATCCCGGGCTCGTTCCAGGGCACGCGGGCGAGTGGCGTGACGTCGCTCGCGGAGAGCGCCTGCAACATCGTCAAGGCGACGTCATAGCCGACCGGCCCATGCTGCAGATCGACCGTCAGGCTGTCCCAGCCCTGCGCTGCCATGACCTCGGTCGCGAAGCCGTGCGGCAGCTGAAGCCAGCCGTTGATCGCCGCGCCGCCGTCACGCCATATCTGCCGAAGCCGATTGGGCCGCATCGCACCTTCCCCCGGATTTGCGCCGATGACGGCGCCAACCTTGCCCAAGATCTTCGTCGACGCAAGGGGCTTGGCTCTGCTGCCGGCGGTCGCCTGAAAGGTGACCCTGAGCCTGACCTGGGACGTACTTGCCAAGCTCGGCCCGCAGCGCCAAGAATGCAGCGCGAGAAGGAAGCAGTCGATGGACCGAACCCTGGCCGCCATGCGAGAGGACTATATCGCACGCGGTCTGAGCGAAGAGGAGGTGGTCGGAGACCCGATCGAGCAGTTCGAGCGCTGGTTCGACGATGCGCTGCGCGCGGAGGTTCACGAACCGAATGCGATGACGCTCGCGACCGTCGACGCCAGCGGCCAGCCCGCGGCGCGCATGGTTCTGCTCAAGGCCGTGGATCATCGGGGGCTGTCCTTCTTCACCAATTTCGCGAGCCGCAAGAGCCATGAGCTGGCTACCAATCCCCGCGCGACCCTGCTCTTCTGGTGGGGGCCGCTCGCCCGCCAGGTGCGTTTCGAGGGCCGGGTCGAGCGGGTCGACGATGCCGAGGCGGACGCCTATTTCGCCAGCCGACCGCGCGGCAGCCAGATCGGCGCCTGGGCGTCGCCGCAAAGCAGCGTCATTCCCGGTCGCGCTGCGCTCGAGCGCGCGGAACGGAGTTTTCGTGAGCGCTTCGCCGATGCCGAGGTGCCGCGGCCGGAGGTGTGGGGCGGCTTTCGCCTGATTCCCGAACGGGTGGAGTTCTGGCAGGGGCGAAGTAACCGCCTCCACGACCGCCTGCGCTACACCAGGGACGGATCGGACGGCTGGCGGATCGAACGACTGGCGCCCTAACGCCGGTCACGCGTCGATCGCCGGAGCGGCAGCCCCCGGTCAGCGATCAAAGGTCAGCTGCGAGGCGGCCCGCGTGATCACGTAGTCGGGCCGGAAGATGAGCGCGAGAAAGAGCCGCGTGAGGCCCCGCAGATGGCGTCCCGATGCAAAGTCGAATGCGGCCGCGCGGTATTCGATGCTCGCCTGATGGGTGATGCGACGACGCAATCGCTTCGGCCACGACTGTAGGTACCACGACCTGAGGAACTCTTCCCGGCTCGGTTCGGCGCGGCCGGCACGACGCGCGTACATGCAAGCCTTCATCCACTCGAAGTCCATCAGAACCGTCGTCATCCGTGAGGTCACGATGGAACGGGAGTGAATCCGATACTCGGTTAAGATCTCATCCTGCAACAGAAAAAGATAACCGCGCTCGACGACCCGATTCCACAGATCGAGATCTTCGGCCGAGTGAAATTCCTCTCGATAACCACCGACTTGCAGAATCGTGGCTCGGTGCATCATCACCGACGAATGGTTGACGCCGACGATGCCGCCGCGGTCGACATAGCGGCGCAGCTGCTCTGGCGTGACGAACGGCTCCAGCCTGGTCTTGCCGAGGATCCGACCCTCGCCATTGATGTAGTAAGCGCGGCAGGCGAACACTCGGACCTCGGGGTTCTGCTCGACGAACGTCACCTGCCGCTCGAGGCGGTTGGGCAGCATATGATCGTCGCTGTCGAGGTTGGCGACCCATTCACCCTGGCACGCGGCGAGTGCCCGATTGCGGGCCGCCGAGACCCCCCGGTGGGCCTGACGGATGACTCGGATTCGAGGATCGATCGCGGCAAAGCGCGCCAGGATGTCGGGTGTCGAATCGGTCGATCCATCGTCGACCACGACCAACTCGAGGTCCCGATGGGTCTGCGTCAGGACACTGCGGATGGCGGCCTCGAGGAACACC
>JBKPDM010000494.1:0-16228 GCA_046727895.1 Pseudomonadota bacterium
GTTCAAGTGGGACCGTAGCGACGACCTGCTCAATCCGACCAGGGGCGGCCGGCTCACCGTCGACAACGAGCCTTTCACCGACACCTTCGGCAAAGACTTGACCTTCAACAAGAGCAAGCTCGCTTACACGCACTACCTCAAGGTGCTCGAGACGCCGGAGGTCATCCTCGCTGGCCGCGGCGCCGTCGGCACCCTGTTCGGTGCCTCGCGCAGCGCCGTGCCGGCGGACCTGCGATTCTACGCCGGCGGAGGCGGATCGGTGCGGGGGTTCGGCTTTCAGCTCGCGGGCAAGCTGGATCGAGACCACAACCCGCTCGGCGGCCGCTCGCTGCTCGAGCTGTCGGGTGAGGTGCGCCTGCGTCTGACCGAAACCATTGGTGCGGTCGCGTTCGTCGACGCGGGCTCAGATTTCACCTCGCAGGTGCCGGACCTCGACCCGGGCCTGCGGATCGGCGCCGGGCCGGGGCTGCGCTATTTCAGCCCGATCGGCCCGCTCCGGCTCGACGTCGGCTTTCCCCTCAATCCCCGCCCGTCGGACGACGCCTTCCAGCTCTACGTCAGCCTCGGCCAGGCATTCTGATGGCGCGCGCGGCGCATGGCGATCAGATGAAATGTCGAAGCCCAGATGAGAAAGACCTTGCGGTTGAAGCTGCTCGGCGGCACAATTTCCGGTAATTGTCTAAAATCCGTTCGGCTTCAGTTGAAATCCCCGTCGGAGCGGCTGCGGAGCAGCTGTGATGCGACAGGATGCGCCGATCATCGACAAGCGCAAGCTGCTCGAGCAGCATCCGCTGTTCGGTCGACTCGCGCCCGAGGATCTGGACGGACTGCTCGCGTATATGCGCGTGGCCCGTTTCCCGCGGCGCACGGTCCTGTTCCGCAAGGGCGACCCGGGCACCAACATGATGGTGGTGCAGCGCGGTCGCGTGAAGGTCTGCACCCATTCCGAAGACGGCCGCGAGCTGGTGCTCAATCTGTTCAGCCCCGGCGAGGTATTCGGCGAGATCGCTCTTCTCGACGGCTCCGAGCGCACGGCCGATGCGGTCACTCTGGACGACTGCGAGCTGCTGGTGCTCGAGCGGCGCGACTTCATGCCCTTTCTCCAGAGGCATCCCGACGCCTGCATGAGACTGATCGGGGTGCTGTGCCAGAAGCTGCGCCAGACCAGCGAGTTTCTCGAGGAGGCGTTGTTTCTCGAAGGTCCCTCGCGCCTGGCCAAGCGTCTGGTCCATCTGGCCGAGGCCTTCGGCACGCCGGTCGCGGGCGGCATCCGCATCGATCTGCAGCTCTCGCAGCAGCAGCTCGGCAGCATGGTCGGCATGTCGCGCGAGAGCATGAACAAGCATCTGCGCCAGTGGCGCGACGAGGATCTAGTCCGGATCGAGGACGGCCACTACGTGATCACGGATCTCAAGGCGCTGCAGGCGATCTGAACTCGCACCTAGTCGAGTAGCGTGCCCTCGCCGCGGCGATTCTGGCGGGCCATGTGCCAAGCCCTATATGAAGGGTAGTCCGAACCCCTAAGGAACGCGGTCTTCGGGCGAAGCCGCCGTTGCCGCGTCCATTGCATCGACATGGCCCGTCGCATTGGCCTGGCGCTGGGTTTGGCGCTGGGTTCCGTCCTTCTGCTTCTCGCCTGCGCCTTTGCGCTCGCGCAGACCGGTCCCGGCAAACGCCTGATCGCGGCTGCGCTCGAGCGTGCGCTGGCGAGCCCGGGCAGCACGGTCGAGATCCAGGGCCTGGACGGCCTGATCCCGTTCGATCTGCGTCTCGCCCGGCTGAGCATGGCGGACGATCGGGGGGCTTGGCTCGAGCTCGACGGGCTGCGGCTCGCGTGGTCGGCCGCCGCACTGTTGCATGGGCGCCTTCAGGTCGACGACCTGAGCGCCCAGCGGATCGAGCTCGCGCGCCTGGTGACATCCGAAGAGCCGCTCCGATTGCCGGAGCTGCCGAGGTGGCTGCCGCCGACCGTCGTCGAGCGCCTCGCCGTCGAGCGGCTCGCGCTGGGGCCGGAGGTGTTGGGTGAGCCGGCCACCTTCACTCTGTCCGGACGGCTCGCCTCGAGCGACGACGGGCGCGCGGCGACGCTCTCGCTCGACGCCCGGCGGGTCGATCAGGCAACCGCGCGGGCTTCGCTCGAGGCGCGCCTCGACCTCGATCCGGCCACCCTGAAACTGACGCTTACCGCCCAGGAAACCGGGGGCCTCCTTGCTGCGCTCAGCCATCGACCGGAGGCGGGCGACTTCTCCCTGAAACTGACCGGCAGCGGCCCGCTCGACGCCTGGCGTGGCGATCTGCGGGTCGATGCTGAGCACCTCGCGAGCGCGGACGCCCGGCTCGAGCTCGCGCTCACCGAGCCGCCGAGACTGCGCCTCGATGGCACGCTCCGGCCGGTGCCCGGCCTCCTCCCCGTCGAGCTGGCGAAGCTGGTGGGCGAACGCCTCGGCCTCTCGCTGACCGTCACCCGGACCGCGGCCCAGCGCCTCGCGGTCCAGGATCTGCGTGCCCAGATCGCCGCAGGCGAGCTCACCGGTGAGGCTGCGATCGATTTCGAGCGCGAGCGGATCTCCGCCCGGGCCGAGCTGGATCTGCCGCAGCTGGCGCCGCTTGGCGCGTTGATCGGCAAACCGCTCGCCGGCACGGCCAAAGCCACGCTCACCGCCGACGGCGCGCTGCTCCGTCCCAAGGGGCGCCTGCAGCTCGATGTCCTCGCGCCGAGCGTCGAGGGCGTCGCAGCCAGGCGGCTCGAAACCGCCTTCGACTACGCCGTTCTCGAGCCCTCGGGCCCGAACCAGCTCGTGGTCCAGATTTCGGGCGACGGTCGGGCAGAGGGCCTGGAGCTGCCCGAGCAGCTGCCGCTGCCCGCGCGGGAACTCGCCTGGCAGTTCGACTTCACCGGGTCGCCCGACCGCCCGGTCACCATCCGTGAGCTCGCCCTTCATGCCGAACCCCTCGATCTGCACCTGAGCGGGACGATCGATCCGACGACCCTCGCCGGTCAGGCCAAGGTCGGGCTTGAGGTGCACGAGCTCGGACCGCTGAGCGCGCCGCTTGGCCAACGGATCGAGGGCGGGGCCAGGCTAGATACCGATCTGCACATCGCCGAAGGCGCCCGTCAGATCGAGATCGACCTCACGGGCGCGTTCGAACGGCTGGCCGGCCTGCCGCCCGGCGCCGCCGAGCTGCTCGGACCCGAGCCGCGGCTCAGGGCGATGGCATCGTTCAGTCCCGATCGCCGGCTCGAGATCACGAGCCTCACGATGAAGGGCGCCGCGGCCACGCTGGGCGGCAACGTCGCTCTGACGCTGCCCGATCGGACGCTTGGCGGCAGGCTCACTCTGGCCCTGCCGAGGCTCGCGGTGCTGAGCCCGGTGCTCGGGCAGGAACTTGCCGGCTCGCTTGAGGTCGCAGCAACACCGGGGGGCAGCCTCGATGCCCCGACGATCGAGCTGCAGGCGCGTGGCCGGAGCCTGCTCCTTGCCGGCCGGCATATCAAGGCCATGGCGCTCGAGACGTCAGCCCGCGAGCTGCTGGCGGCGCCCGAGGGCAAGCTCAATCTCGCGCTCGAGACGAGCGGGCTCGAGGCGAAGCTCGCGACCGCCTTCCGGCTGCAACACGATGCGCTGGCCCTCACCGATCTGCGCCTCAGCGCCCCCCGCACGTCGATCGACGGTAACCTGTCGATCGACCTCGCCCGCTCTCTCGTCGACGGCGCGCTGCGCGGCGACGTGCAGGATCTGGTCGCCTTCGAGCCCCTGCTGCCGCTCCGCCTGCACGGGCAGTTGATGTTCGACGCCCGGCTTGAATCGGCGCGCCAGAGCCAGACGATCGCGCTCGCGGTCGACGGCAGCCGGCTGCAGAGTGATGTCGGGCGCCTCGGGCGCCTTCGCCTGAGGGCGACCGTCAACGATGCGCTGGGCAAGCCGCGGATCGAGGGGGACTTGACCGCGGACGAGTTTCACCAGGACCAGATCGCGCTCGCCCATGGCGAGCTGACGGCTGCGGGCGGCATGGACCAGCTGATCCTGACAGCAACCCTCAAGGGCGAGGCGATGCAGCCGTTCAAGCTGGACGGGCGCGCCCGACTGGCGCTCGAGGGCGGCATCCGGCTGCGCCTCGAGCAGCTCACCGGACAATTCGCGGGCGAGCCGCTCCGCCTCGCCCAACCCGCTGAGCTGACCGTAGCGGGCGCGGACGTTCGGCTCGCCGGGCTGGATCTTCGCCTGGGCGATGCCCAGCTCCACGGCGACGGCAATCTCGGCGCGCGGGAGGTCGCGGCCGAGGCGCGGCTTGAGGCGCTGCCGCTCGCTCTCCTGCAGCGCTTTGGCGGGCCGCCGCTCAGCGGCCAGGCCAACGCGACGCTGCGCCTCGACGGTGCCGCCGACAACCCGCACGGCAGCCTCGATCTGACCGCTACCGACCTGCGCGCGGCCAATCTGAACTTCACCGATCTGCCGGCCGCTCGGCTCACCGCCAGAGCCGAGCTCGCTTCGCGCCGCCTCAACGTCGATGTGCGCGGCGAAGGGGTGACCGACAAGCCGATCACCCTGACCGCCGAGCTGCCGCTCATCGCGCGGTTCGACTCCTTCACCTTTCAGCTACCCGCGGATGGCCAGCTCGCCGGACGCCTGGACGCGGAGCTGTCGCTCGCGCGGATGGACGCTCTGGCCGGCCTCGACGATCAGACGATGGGCGGGATTTTGGTCGCAAATCTTGGGTTGAGCGGCACCGTGTCGGCACCGCACATCGATGGCACGGCCAGCATCGACAATGGCACTTACGCGAACGGCACCACCGGGACGGTGCTGCACGACCTTACGCTGCGCCTGCGCGCGAGCGAACGACAGATCGTGCTCGAGCAGTTCGCGGCCACCGATGGCGGCAGCGGTCGCCTGAGCGCGAAGGGAACGATCGACATCCAGCCGGCGGCGCATTTTCCGATCGCGCTGCGCGCCGATCTGACCGACGCGCGCCTGGTGCGGCGCGATGACGTCGACGCGACGATCAGCGGCCAGCTGCAGCTGGGCGGCAACGTGGTAGAGCCGAAGCTCGCCGGCAATCTCAAGGTCGATCCTGCGGAGATCCACATCCCGGACACCGTCGGACCGAACATGCCGGTGATCCAGGTCGAAGAGGTCGGCGGCACCGGCACGAACGGCGCAGCCACGAACGAAAGCGAGCGCTCGACGGCGCTCAGCCTCGACCTCACCGTCGATCTGCCCGGCCGGATCTTCGTCCGCGGCCGCGGGCTCGAATCCGAATGGCAAGGCAACCTTCACGTTACCGGCCCGGCGAGCGAGCCCCGCGTAACCGGCACCTTGAACGTCAAGCGCGGTTACTTCGACCTCCTCGACCGACGGCTCCAGCTCGGCGACGGCGTGGTCAGCTTCAGCGGCGAGAGCCCGCCCGACCCGACCGTTACGGTCCAGGCCACGACGGACATCAATGGCATGATGGCGATCATCCGGGTTGAAGGCCGAGCGCGCCAGCCAACCCTGACGCTCGACAGCCAGCCGCCTCTGCCTCAGGATGAGATACTCGCACGGCTGCTCTTCAACCGCGATGCCAGCCAGATGAGCCCGGTGCAGGCCGCGCAGTTGGCACTCGCGGTGAACCGGCTGCGCGGCGGCGGCCCCGACGTCATGGACAAGCTGCGCTCGCTGACGGGGCTCGATACCCTCGACGTCACCGGCGGCCAGACGATGGAGGAGGGAAAGGTCCGCGCTGGCAAATATCTGAACGATAACGTCTACGTCGGGGTCGAGCAGGGCACGACCGCTGAGACCGGTCGGGCCAAGGTGGAGGTCCAGATCCTGCCCGATATCCTGCCCAGTCTCTCGGTCGAAGCCGACACCGGCGCGAACGCGCAGAGCGGGGTGGGTATCAAGTGGCGCTACAACTACTGAGCCGGTCCCGATGGTCGGGCCACCGGGTCGTGCTTTGAGGAGGAAGTCGATCATGGCCGAGGCGAGCCGAGGCGCGCGACCGGCCGAGACGCCGGGCGCGGCGATCGATTCGACCTTCGGCACCCCCTTCGACCTCAACGTCATCGGGCTCTGCACTCTCTACCTCAAGGAAGTGCGGCGCTTTCTCAAGGTGCCGGGGCAGACGCTCGTGGCTCCCGTGGTCACCACCTTGATGTTCCTCCTGATCTTCTCGATCGCGCTCGGCCGCAGCGGCCGCATGGTCGGTGACGTGCCGTATCTGGAGTTCCTGGCGCCCGGCCTGATCATGATGGCGATCATCCAGAATGCCTTCGCCAACACCTCCGCCTCGATCCTGATCGGCAAGATCCAGGGCAACATCGTCGACCTTCTGATGCCGCCGCTGCGTCCCGGCGAGCTGATGTTCGGCCTGATCGCCGGAGCGGTGACCCGCGGCCTGCTCGTGGCGCTCGCGGTGACGCTCGCCATGGTGCCGTTCGTCGCGCTGGCGCCGCCGCACCCTGCTCTGGTCCTGTTCCACGCCCTCGGGGGCTCGCTGATGCTGGCGCTGCTCGGCCTGCTGGGCGGGCTCTGGGCCGAGAAGTTCGATCAGATGGCGGCAGTCACCAACTTCCTGATCACGCCATTGTCATTCCTCTCCGGCACCTTCTATTCGATCCGCCAGCTGCCCGATCCGTTCCTGGCCGTGGCGCATCTCAATCCGTTCTTCTATCTGATCGACGGCATGCGCTTCGGCTTCACCGGCCACGCCGACGGCTCGATCGCATTGGGAATCGGCGCCGTCCTTCTGGTCGACGTCGGCCTCTGGTGCCTCGCGCAGCATCTGATCGCCCGCGGCTGGCGGCTGAAGGCGTGAGGTCGCGCCGCCGGCTGCCGTTGACACGTCGGCTGGATCTGACCAAGTTTGCGGTTTCCCCCCTAAAAAAGCCGACCCCGACCATGTCCAACGCCCCGGTGCCGCCGCTCCTGCCAGTCTACAAGCGTTCTGAGGTCAGCTTCGAGCGCGGCGAGGGTGCCTATCTGTTCGATCGCGACGGGCGACGCTACCTGGACTTCGGCAGCGGCATCGCGGTCACCCTGCTCGGCCACGCCCATCCCCATCTGGTCGCGGCGCTCAAGGCGCAGGCCGAGAAGCTCTGGCATTGCTCCAATCTCTATGGGATCGAGCCGCAGGAGCGGCTCGCCGAGCGGCTGGTCGCGCAGTCCTTCGCCGACACGGCGTTCTTCTGCAACTCGGGCGCCGAGGCTCTGGAGTGCGCGATCAAGATGGCCCGCCGGTTCCACTTCCAGCGCGGCCAGCCCGATCGCTTCCGGATCATCACCTTCGAGGGCGCGTTCCATGGCCGCACGATGGCGACCATATCGGCGGGCGGCCAGGAGAAGCACCTCGAGGGCTTCCGCCCCGCGCTGCCAGGCTTCGATCACGTGCCGCTCGGCGACGCCCTGCGGGTCGAGGCGGCGATCGGCGAGCAGACGGCGGCGATCCTGATCGAGCCGATCCAGGGCGAAAGCGGCATCCGCGCGGCCGAGGCGGCCTTTCTCGAAGAGCTGAGAAGGCTTTGCGACGAGCACGATCTGCTGCTGCTCTTCGACGAGGTGCAGTGCGGCATGGGCCGGAGCGGGCGGCTGTTCGCCCATCAGTGGACCGAGATCACGCCCGACATCATGGCGCTCGCCAAGGGCCTGGGCGGCGGCTTCCCGATCGGCGCCTGCCTCGCCACGGCGCGCGCCGCCTCCGGCATGACACCCGGTTGCCACGGCTCGACCTTCGGCGGCAATCCGCTCGCCTGCGCGGCGGGCAACGCCGTGCTCGACGTCCTGCTCGAGGCAGGCTTTCTCGACGGGGCGGAGGAGACGGCCGCATATCTGCGCCATCAGCTCGAGCAGCTGGTGGCGGCCTATCCGGGCGTGCTCTCCGGGCTGCGCGGCCAGGGGCTGATGCTGGGGCTCGTCTGCGTTCCGCCCAATACCGAGTTCAACGCCAGGCTCCTGAAGCGCGGACTGCTCGTCGTGCCCGCCGGTGACAACGTGCTGCGGCTGCTGCCGCCCTTGATCATCGAGCGCGCGCAGGTCGACGAAGCGCTCGGCGTCCTCGAGGACGTCTGCCAGGAGTTCGCGGGACAGGAGGCGGCGCAGTGACCGGCCCGCGCCATTTCCTCGACCTCGACGAGCTCGACCTGGGGACGCTGCGTCGCATCCTCGACCTCGCGGGCGAGCTGAAGGCGAACGGCACATCCGAGGACCGCCTGCGCCTCGCCGGCAAGACGCTGGCGATGATCTTCGACAAGCCATCGACCCGCACCCGCGTGTCGTTCGAGGTCGCGATCCGGGCGCTCGGCGGCGACGCCGTGGTGCTGAATGCCAAGGAAATGCAGCTCGGCCGCGGCGAGTCGATTGCAGACACGGCGCGGGTGCTCTCGTGCTACGTCGACGCAATCATGATCCGCACCGACCATCACGCCAAGCTGATCGAGCTGGCCCAGGCGGCGACGGTACCCGTGATCAATGGTTTGACCGATCGCTCGCATCCCTGCCAGATCATGGCCGATGTCATGACCTTCGAGGCGCATCGCGGCGCGATCCGGGACCGGACGCTGGCCTGGATCGGCGATGGCAACAATGTCGCCACGTCCTGGATCCACGCCGCGCAGCGCTTCGACTTCAATCTGCGGCTCGCCTGCCCGCGCGACCTCGCTCCGGATCCGGAAGTTCTGGCCTGGGCCGGCGAGCGCCAGGCCCGGGTGCAGCTGTTCGAGGAGCCGCAGGACGCGGCCGCCGGCGCCGACGCCCTGCTGACCGACGTCTGGGTGTCGATGGGCGATCGCCAGCCCGAGCGCCGCCGCCAGCTGCTCGAACCCTATCGGGTCGACGACGGGCTGATGGCGGTGGCCGAGCCCGACGCTCTGTTCATGCACTGCCTGCCCGCGCATCGCGGCGAAGAAGTCAGCGCCTCGGTGATCGATGGGCCCCGCTCGGTCGTGTTCGAGCAGGCGGAGAATCGCCTGCATGCCCAGAAGGGCATCCTCGCGTGGTGCCTCGGCTGAGCCGGCCCTTGACCGCACGCTGACGCATTGAGGCGCGACTGACGGATACGATGAGCGCCAGCCTGATCGGCGACAATCTCCTCCGCCCTTTTCAGCTCGAGCGCTCGGCTCTCCGCGGCCGTCTGGTCCGTCTCGGCGATCTGGTCGACCGGGTCCTGACCCGGCACGATTATCCCGAGCCGGTCAGCCGGCTGCTCGGCGAGCTGTTCGTGCTCGCCGCGACACTCGCCGGCGGGCTCAAGTTCAACGGCACCTTCAGCCTGCAGATCCGCAGCCACGGGCCGGTCTCGCTGATGATTGCCGACTGCACCAACGACGGCGCCATGCGCGGCTATGCGAAATTCGACGCCGACAAGGTCGCGGCGGCGCCGACCGCCGATGTCCCCGGTCTGCTCGGCGCCGGGCATCTCGCGCTGACCGCGGATCAGAGCGAGTTCGGTCAGACCTATCAGGGCATCGTCCAGCTGACCGGCGAGACGCTGACCGACTGCATGCAGATTTATTTTCGCCAGAGCGAGCAGCTGAAAACCGGAATCAAGGTCGCGGTCGAGCAGGTCGAGGAGCAGAGTGATCGCCGTTGGCGGGCCGGCGGCATCATGGTCCAGCGGCTGCCGGAGCAGGTCGCCGAAGGACCCCGCGAGCAGCAGATGGAGGAGGACTGGCGGCGCACCATGCTGTTCCTCGGCAGTGCCACCGACGCCGAGCTGGTCGACCCGAACCTGGCGCCGGAGCGCCTGCTGCTGCGCCTGTTTCACGAAGAGGGCGTGCGGGTGTTCCGGCCGATGGGGCTGAGCTTCGGTTGTCGCTGCTCGCGTGCGCGGGTCGAGACTTTGCTGCGCAGCTTTCCGCCGCACGAGCTCGAGGACATGAAGGAGACCGGTGGCGGTCTGATGGTGACCTGCGAGTTCTGCAACACGAGCTTCCACTTCGACGAGGTCGAGCTTGCCCGCCTGCACACGCGGACCAGCCATTGAGATGAACCCGCCAACCCGGCGCTCGGCGACCAGGAGCCCGACACGGGCCGTGCGGATCCTTTGGATGGCGTTGCTGCTCGGGCTGCTCGCGGCGTGCGCGCGCCAATACGAGACCTTCCAGCCGCCGCCACTGGACTTCAGCGATCGCCCGAAGCTGCGCTTCGCGGTCGACGCGGTCACGGTCCAGAGCGCCTATCAGCCGCCAGGCAAGCCGCCGTTCATCGATCACACCCTCGTGCTGACCCCGGAGGCGGCGGTCCGCGCCCTGCTGGAGGAGCGCCTGGTCGCGGTCGGCGGACCGGGGCGCCTGCAGGCAGTGATCCTCGACGCCTCGGTTCAGGAACAGCCGCTCGAGACCAGGACCGGCCTCAGTGGCTTGTTCACGACAGAGCCGGCCGCGCGCCTCGAGGGGCGTCTGAAGGTGCGGGTCGATCGCCTCGATGCCGCGGGCAACGTGATCGGCTCGATCAGCACCGCCGCGACCCGGACCCGGACGGTGCCGGAGGACGCGGGCTACGCCGAGCGGCAGCGGATCGCGTACGAGCTGGTGCGCGCTCTGGTCGACGACCTCGACGCGGGCCTCGAGGCCAATCTGCGCGAGACCTTCGCCGCCATCATACGGCCCTGAGCCCGCCGGTCATCGACGCTGAGCCAGGCCGGCGGGTGACAGAGCCGGGTTGAGCCAGAGCGGCCGGCCTGTGCTAGACTGGGCGACGTCCCGAGGGGGGAGCAGCCGCCATGAGCCACGTGTTCCACCGGCAGCCGCGCCAGGACTATCCGATCGCCGTAGAGGGCGATGGCGTCGAGATCATTGATCGCGCCGGCCGGCGTTACATCGACGCGAGCGGCGGCGCGGCCGTGTCCTGCCTCGGCCACAGCCATCCGCGCGTGATCGCGGCGATCCAGGCCCAGCTCGACCGTCTGGCCTACGCCCACACCAGCTTCTTTACCAGCGAGCCGGCGGAGCGGCTGGCCGACCATCTGATCGCACGGGCGCCCGCGGGCATCGATCGCGTCTACTACGTCTCGGGTGGCTCCGAGGCGGTCGACGCGGCGCTCAAGATGGCCCGCCAGTACTTCCTCGAGATCGGCCAGCCGCAGCGCCGGCACTTCATCGCGCGCCGCCAGAGTTACCACGGCAACACGCTTGGCGCCCTCGCGGTCGGCGGCAACGCCTGGCGCCGTCGGCCGTTCGAGCCGCTCCTGATCGAGGTCGCCCACGTCGGCCCCTGCTATCCCTATCGCGACCGGCAGCCGGGGGAGACCGACCAGGCCTACGTCGCGCGCCTCGCCGCGGAGCTCGAGGCGACCGTTCAGCGCCTCGGCCCCGAGACCGTGATCGGCTTCGTCGCCGAGCCGGTGGTCGGCGCGACCATGGGCGCGGTGCCGGCGCTGCCCGGCTATTTCGAGGCGGTGCGCGAGATCTGCGACCGCCACGGCATGCTCTTGATCGTCGATGAGGTGATGTGCGGCATGGGCCGCACCGGAACCCTGTTCGCCTGCGAGCAGGACGACGTGCGGCCGGATCTGGTGACCATCGCCAAGGGCCTCGGCGCCGGCTACCAGCCGATCGGGGCGGTTCTGGTCGCAGGCGCGATCTTCGAGGCGATCCGTGACGGCTCGGGCTTTTTTCAGCACGGGCACACCTACATGGCGCATCCGACCGCCTGCGCCGCCGCGCTCGCCGTGCAGGAGACGATCGCCGAGGAGCAGCTGCTCGGCCGGGTCCGACTGCAGGGCGCCAGGCTGCGCGAGCTCCTGACCGGGCGCTTCGGCGGTCACCCGCGGATCGGTGAGATCCGCGGCCGCGGCCTGTTCCAGGGGCTGGAGTTCGTCGCCGACCGGGCGAGCAAACGACCCTTCGCGCCCGAGCTCAGGCTGAACGCCCGAATCAAGGCCGAGGCCATGGCCCGGGGGCTGCTCTGCTATCCGATGGGCGGCACGATCGACGGCTGGCGCGGCGACCACCTGCTGCTGGCGCCGCCGTTCATCGTCACCGACGATCAGCTCGAGCAGATCGTCGAGCGGCTCGACCAGGCGATTGGCGCGGCGGTCGAGACGGCGCTGCGCGCGGCGGCATGAACCCCCTGGTCGTCATGGTCGCGCCGAACGGCGCGCGGCGGACCAAGGCGGACCATGCCAAGCTGCCGATCACGGCGGACGAGATCGCGCGCGAGGCGGGGTTTTGCTGCGCGGCCGGCGCGACCATGCTGCACCTGCATGTGCGCACCGCCGACGGCCAGCACACGCTCGATCCGAACCGCTATCGGGTCGCGATCGATGCGATCCGGCGCATGCTCGGCGATCGAATGGTAGTCCAGATCAGCACCGAGGCGCTCGGCCGCTACCAGCCGAGCGAGCAGATGAGCGTGGTCCGGCAGTTGCATCCGGAGGCGGTATCGCTGGCGCTCGCCGAACTGATCCCGGACGACGGCGCGACGGGCGAGGCGGCGGCGTTCCTCAACTGGCTGAGGCGCGAGCGTATCGCTCCCCTCTATATCCTCTACACGCCAGCCGAGGTGGCGAGGTTTCACAGTCTGCGCCGGCGCGGCGTGATCCCCCAGGAGCGGCCGTTCGTGCTCTTCGTGCTGGGCGGCCATGTCGAGCCGGCCGAAGTGCGCCCGCGTGACGTGCTACCCTATCTGAAGGCGCACGACGGCGACTATCCGTGGGCGCTCTCTGCATTCGGGCCGAGCGAGGGCGCCTGCGTATTGACGGCGGCGGGGCTCGGTGGCCACGTTCGGGTTGGCTTCGAGAATAATCTCTGGCTGGCCGACGGCCGGCTGGCGGCGAGTAATGCTGACCTGGTCGAGCAGATCGTGGCCGTCGCCAAGCTGCTCGGCCGGCCGATCGCCGACATCGGGACGACCCGCGCTCTCCTGGCAGAAACCACGCACTGACGAACCCTGGAGGAAGAGCCGTGCCGCTCACGTGCGACAACCCTGACAGAGAGGCCCGGCCGCGGGCCTGGCGAGCGCCGGCGCTCGTTGCCGCGCTCACGATCATGGTCCTGGCGTTGGCGGGCAGCGAGCGCGCAGGCGCCGCGACGGCAAGCGCGGGCGCCGGCGCCGACCCCAGCGGCAAGTTGGCCGAGCAGGCAAAGGCGTGGCAGCTGCAGCTGAGCGAACACGTCATGCCGTATTGGTACGACACCACGATCGACCGGCAGCACGGCGGATACCTGCTCTCGGAGCGAGGCGTGGCCCGGAGAAAACAACTCGCGACCCAGGCGCAGATGGTCTGGGGTTTCGCGCACGCCTACCGCAAGGGCATCCGCGACCAGCAGCGTGACTACCTGGCGGCCGCCGCGCAAGGCTATCGCTTCCTGCTGGAGAACTTTCGGGCCCGACCAACGGCGGCTACTTCTGGGTGACCGACGTCGCCGGCCAGGTGCTCGACGATCGCAAGTTCCTCTATGGCCAAGCCTTCGTGCTCGCCGCCCTGGTCGAATATTATCGGGCGAGCGGCGACCGGGAGGCGCTGCGCCACGACGCCGAACTCTACCGAACCATTCAGGACCGCTGCCACGACGCCGCGAGCGGCGGCTGGGGCGAGCATTTTGAGCGGGACTGGAGCCCCGTCACGCTGGCCGAGACGGCGCAAGTCAACCCGACGCCGGGCGCCGATCCGCTCGTCACCCAGCTCCTCCTGGAGCGCGCGCGGCAGGCTGCCGGCCTGACCGGCGATCAGAATCTCTCGATGGCGGAACCTGGCGGGGCACAAGGTGACCTGGGGCCGGGCGGCACGGGGCAAGGCGACATGGGATCGGGTGATCTGGGCCAAGGTGACCTGGCGCTGGGTGGTGCGGAGCAAAGCGGCATCGGGCCAGGTGGCGCGCCGGCTGCCCCGGGGCAGGTCCCGGTCGGTATGCTTGGCACCAAGAGCGCGGACGCCCTCCTCCCCTGGATGGAGGCGCTGACTGAGCTGCTGCTGGTCACGCGCGAGGCGAATGACCCGAGCGTCGAGACGCCCGGGCTCGAGAGCGCGCTCGCGGAGGCCTTACGTCTGAACCTGACCTACTTTTTCCCGGCCCGGCCCGGCCAGTCGTACGCCTATCGATACCCGGACTGGCGACGACCTCTCGGGCCGAGCTTCACGCAGATCTCCTACGGCCGCAATGCCGAGTTCGCCTGGCAGCTGGTAGCCGCTCAACGCGCCCTAGGTCAGGAACCGCTCTGGGACCGGTTTGATGCGATCCTCAAGCATGCCCTCGCCCACGGCTATGACCACGAACACGGCGGACTGTACTATCTGGGCTTCGATGACCGGCCCGCCCTTGCCACCGACAAGCTGTGGTGGGTCCAGGCCGAGATGCTGGCCGCCCTGACCGAAGGCCTCAAACGCGGCCCCAATCCCAACTATGCGGCGGCAGTCGACCAGCTCCTGGCGTTCCTGACCACCTATCAGATCGACCCGACAGACGGCATCTGGTTCGATACCGTGCGCGCCGATGGCTCATCCTGGCGGCCCTACAAGGCGCACAATCGGAAGGCCAACTATCACGAGCTTCGCGCGATGGTGAAGTTCGACGAGGCTTTCGGGCCCGGTTCCTGAGTGAACCAGGCCGTTCAACGCTGGAGCTGCCTCGGCGTCATCGTCTCTTCGGCGCAGCGTCCGGTCTGGCGCCCCCCTCTATGATTAAGGGGCGCGTGGCAGCGATTGCGGCCTTTCCGGCCCGTGCGCGGGATCATGAGTTGCAAGGAATCCGCCCGTGAGAGAGCCGCGCAACCGGGTTGTTCAAGTCAGGCGCCTCGGCGGTCCCGAGGAGCTGGAGGTGGTCGACGCTCCCCTGCCGACGGCCGGCCGGGGCGAGGTGCGGGTCCGCGTGCTCGCCTCGGGCGTGGAGTACACTGATGTGCTGATCCGGCGCCACCTCTACCCGCAAACTGCGGCCCGCCGGCCGCCGTTCGTGCTGGGCTATGATGTCGTCGGAGAAATCGATCAGCTCGGCGATGGCGTGAGCGGCTTTCGGCTTGGCGACCGGGTGGCCGATCTGACGGTGGTCGGGTCCAACGCCGCCTATCGCACGCTCCGGGCTGACCGACTCACCCGCGTGCCGGCGGGCCTCGACGCGGCGGAGGCGGCCACCCTGATCTTGAGCTGGATGACCGCGTACCAGCTCCTACACCGCGCGGCCCGGGTGCAGCGAGGCCAGCGCGTGCTCGTGCACGGAGCCGCCGGCGCCGTCGGTCAGGCGCTGCTCGTGCTCGGCAGGCTGGCCGGCCTCGGGCTGTTGGGCACCGCGCGCGGCGCGCACGCAGCGCTGATCCGCGAGCTGGGCGCCACGCCGATCGACTACCAACGCGAAGACTTCACGCGCGTCCTGCCTGGCGGGTTCGACGTCGTCTTCGACGGCATTGGCGAGGACGGCTATCGCCGCTCGTTCGCGGCGCTCAAGCGCGGCGGCCTGCTCTGCGCCTATGGCTACTCGGCGGGCGTACAAGCGCAGCGTCGCATGCTCACCATCCTGATGTGGATAGCGCGCCTGTATCTATGGAGGTGGTTGCCTGGCGGCAAGCGTGCCCGCTTCTACTCGATCAATGTGATGCGGGCGCGACATCCCGCCTGGTTCCGGGAGGACCTGGAGCGGCTCTTCGGCCTGTTGGAAACTCACGCCATCCGGCCGCGCGTCGCCGAGCGCATCTCCTTCGATGAGGTCGCCGAGGCACATCGCCGTCTCGAGGCGGGCGGTCTCGAGGGCAAGCTCGTCCTGTGCCCGGACCTCCCGTCGCGACGCGACCGGGTGCCGCCTCAGCGCGAGCCGGGCCCCACTTCCGTCCACGCCGCGCCCGCGACCTGAGCGGCCACCGTCAGTGTCCCGTCAGCGCCGGGCGGTCGTCTGGGCGGTCCGCTTGGCCACCGCGTCGCTGATCTGCCGAGCGATGATCTCGTTGCCGTTCGGCGACAGGTGACACCAGTCGATGTAGAAGTAGTCTTCGTAATCGAGCGCAGAGCGCAGATCGACGAAGTTGTCCTTGAGCGCGGCGAACTCACGGTCCAGGAGATCGACGATCAGAGGGTAGAGGACCTGGTATTGGCGGCCGAGCTCCTGGTCGAGCTGCAGATAGTCCAGCCTGGACTTGCTGCCATAAGCCTGCGGCTGCAGGACCGCGATGAACGTGCCGCCATAGCTCTCGACCAGCTGCTTGACGATCATCCAGTCGGACAAGAGGACCCGCGCGATCAGCTCGGCCTTGTGCGCGTCCTCGGTGCAGTCGTAGTGCGACGACTGCGCGTGTTGCAGATTCTCCAAGCTCCTTCTGGC
>JBKPDM010000495.1:0-4852 GCA_046727895.1 Pseudomonadota bacterium
CATTTCGGACAGATCGATCACGATTCCGTCGTCGCAGAGGGCGCGCCCGGCGACGTTGTGGCCACCGCCCCGGACGGCAACGAGCAGGTCGTTGGCGCGCGCGAACCTGACCGCACGGACGACATCGGCGGCCCCGGAGCAGCGGACGACCATGCCCGGATGCTTCTGGACGCTGGCATTCCAGATCCGCCGTGCGCCGTCGTAGTCGGAGTCCGTCGCCAGGATCACCCTTCCGGCGATGCCGCTCGCAAAATCCTCGATGATACCGCCGTCGATCGCAGCGCCGCTACGGTTCTTCAGATCCGATGTTGCCATTGCGCCCTCCCACAGCAGGTCGCGGCAGCAAAGCCCGCGATCTTCCATACGCCGAAGCTTGGGCTGATGTTGGCGCCTTGTTGGCCTTCAGGCAAGACGGGACGCGGGGCGCGGACGGCTGTCGGCACCTCGTCAGCTCAAACGGTGGTCGCGGCGGCCGATCTGGCATTTCCCCTGCCATTTTCGACGCTTACGTCGCCGACTTCGCCAACGCCTTGGCCCCCATCCGTCGAGCCGGCTCTTTATGGGCGGGGAGCAGCGCCCGGCCCACGGTTGCGCCCATCTCCGGGGCAGCACCCAAGGGGGTGAGGCAATCCTGGAATGAACAGACGTTGGAGCCCTTCGACCGAAGCGATCAGACGCAGAGCAGCATGTGGGTCTGGGCAGGCAGCGGCGCCGCCGGATCAACAGTCTGCAACCCCGAGCCGTCCTTGCGGTGCCCGAGGAAGCACTGGATCGTATAGTCGTGCGCGCGCAGAAAATCGTAGACCTGCTCGACGCTGGCGCCGAAGTTAGCGAGCAGTTTCGGATGCACCTCAACGAACATGACCGGATGGTGCTGCGCGATGAGATCGCGTGCGCCGCGCAACACGTCCAGTTCCGCGCCTTCAACATCGATCTTGATCAGATCGGGCCAGGTGCCGGCAGTCGCGAAGAACTCGTCAAGCGCGATCGTCTCGGCCAGGACGTGGTCGTCGTTCGGGGCGCTGGCCGCATTGCACATGCTCAGGCCCGGCTCCCGCGACAGCCTCGCGTAGCTGACGACCCGCCGCCGGTCCGCCACAGGTCGATTGACGACCATCGCATCAGATCGGCCGTTCTCGCGCAGGTTCCGCTCGATCACCGGGATCATGTCCTGGTTCATTTCAAACACGAACAGCCGCAGGCGATCGTTCAACGCCCCCGCAATGCACGAATAGTAGGCGACGTGCGCTCCGACATCGGCGAAAACGCGGGCTTGACGGGCGCAGCGGGCGAGCTCGGTGCTGACCGGTGGTTCGTGCAGTTCGCCTTGGCGATAGCGGCGGTGGAAGAAGCGGGCCGAGTGCGCATCGTCGGTGACGAAGCGCACCTCCTTGCCGTCGATTGCGAGGCGGAAATGGCGCCCCGATGCGCTGCGCAACCTCATGTAGAGGCGGAGGCCGCGCTTGGCGAGCCGAAGCAGGCCGGCGGCGGACAACCACTGCCGCGTCTGCGCCTTGAGTGCGGTGGCATACGTGGCGCTCATGCTCATCTCCTGGGCATCAGCGGCCGACCCCGATCGGCCGGGATCGTTCGCGACGGCTCGGGTCCGCGGTGGCGGCGGCGCCCCCGCCGAGCGCCTGATCGACGCCTCCCAGGCACCGCGGCGCCGGCAGCGCCAGCAGTCCCCGCTGCGATCGAACCATCTGCTGGAATAATGCAGCTCGGACGCAGCATGAAGACTTGCGTACACAATCTTAAATTTAGCAATGATCACGCCGAAATTTGTGGTTCGAAAGATCACGGAATTCGGTAAACGTCGAGCAGTGCCATGACCTTCTTGTGTCAAAGTAAACTAGAGATCTTTTTTCCTGGCGTCAATTTTGAGAAACATATTCTGATACGCTGCTTCTTGAGCGGATCGGCTTGAAACATGCTTAATCCAGCTTGGATCTTGCGAGCACCCGGAGGCACTCCTCCCGGCGCTTGCCGCAGCAACCCACCCATGCATTGCAGCCGTTCTTGCCAACCCGGTGGTCGGGCCAGCACATCTCTGCGCCGGATCTAGATCCGCGCGCCCGGCAGGAACGGGTCGAGCTCGACGCCGGAGAGCGGGTTCTTGGCCGGCACCTCGGAGGCCGGCAGTTCGTGGACGTGAACATCCTCGGCGCCGCTCTTGGAGAGAATCTCGGTTGCGCGGCGCTCGTGCACCTCGTCGCGCACTCGCACCCAGAGCAGGAGGCCGCCATGGTCGAGCTGGTTCTGGAGCTCCTTGGCGCGATCGCGGCCGAGCAGGCGCGCCGCCCAGGCGCCAATCAGACCACCGCCGCCGCCGGCCGCGACCGCCGCAGCGATCGCCGCTGCGACCGCACCACCCGAGGCGACGACCGCACCGGCTGCCACAGTTGCGCCGATGTAGGCGAGACCGCCGATAAGCCCGGTCCGGCCGATCGCCAGCGAGTGATTGCCGACGAAGGCGGCGCGCGGCACCGCGGCATCGTCCTCCAGTTCCTGCACCTTTTGATAGGCGTGGCCGAGCTTGGCCTGCACCGCCCGCTCGCCGGCCAGAAGGCTGATCTCCGAGCGATCGAAGCCCGCACTCAGGAGGTCCTCGGCCGCAGTCAAGAGAGAGTCGCGGTCATGGAAGACGCCGACAGCCTCACGAACCAAGTGCGTCTCTTGTGGAGTGTCCATCGCCGATCCTCGAAGCGGTCCCGTCGGCGACCCACCGGGTGTCCGGCACCGAAACGTGCCTGGCGCCCGCGCCGCCGTCCGGGATGGTGACCTCGCCCTCCAGCATCATGCCCGAGGGGCGCGTCCTTTGCCAGCGCGGCGGCAGAGCCGACGCGCGCCGTACCACTCAAGGCCGCCGGCCGGCCGGACTCCGATAGGACGCGAGGCTTCGCTCCCTCGGGCTTGCCTCAATCGAGCCCGACCTCGGGATCCTCGTCGAGCAGGTCGATGCCGGGCCCCGTGTCGCCGCCGAGGCCCGCCTGGCCCCGGATCGCGCTCTCGAGCGCGACGGCAACTTCGGGATGGTCCTTGAGGTACGCCTTCGCGTTCTCGCGGCCCTGGCCGATCCGCTGGCTGTCGTAGGAGAACCAGGAGCCCGACTTCTCGACCACGCCGGCCCGGATGCCGAGGTCCAGGAGCTCCCCGGTCTTGGAGATGCCCTCGCCGTACATGATGTCGAACTCGACCACGCGAAACGGCGGCGCCACCTTGTTCTTGACCACCTTGACCCGGGTCTGGTTGCCGGTCACCTGATCGCGCTCCTTGATCTGGCCGATGCGGCGGATGTCGAGGCGGACCGAGGCGTAGAACTTGAGCGCGTTGCCGCCGGTGGTGGTCTCGGGATTGCCGAACATCACGCCGATCTTCTGGCGGATCTGGTTGGTGAAGATCACGATGCAGTTGGAGCGGTGGATGCTCGAGGTGAGCTTTCGGAGCGCCTGGCTCATCAGCCTCGCCTGCAGGCCCATGTGGGAATCGCCCATCTCGCCTTCGAGCTCGGCGCGCGGCACCAGCGCGGCGACGCTGTCGATCACGACCAGATCGATCGCGAGCGAGCGGACCAGGGTGTCGGCGATCTCGAGCGCCTGCTCGCCCGTGTCGGGCTGCGAGATCAGGAGCTCGTCGATGTTGACCCCGAGCTTGCGGGCGTAGCCCGGATCGAGCGCGTGCTCGGCGTCGATGAAGGCGCAGACCCCGCCCGCTTTCTGCGCCTCGGCGATGCAGTGCAGGGTGAGCGTGGTCTTGCCCGACGACTCGGGACCGTAAATCTCGACGATCCGGCCGCGCGGCAGGCCGCCGACGCCGAGCGCGAGGTCGAGCCCGAGCGAGCCGGTCGAGACGGTCTCGATCTCGACCGCGCGGTCGCGCTGGCCGAGCTTCATCACCGAGCCCTTGCCGAAGGCGCGCTCGATCTGGCCGATCGCCGCGTCGAGGGCCCGCTGGCGATCGCCCGCGTCCCGCTTCTCCGACCGGAAGGAAGTCGCCAGCTCCGCCATCTCGCTTGATCCCCACTATGCCGCCGGGGCTTTATACGCCGCGCCGGCCCGGGCGGAAAGCTTTCGATGGATGAAACCTGTGGGTAAGTTGCGGCCTGTCCGCGCAGCGCCGGCGAATCGAAATCCGAGACGACCGTCTCAGTTCGTGCTAAGGGTGGTCGCAATAGGGTCGCGGACAGAAGCGCCGGAGCGCCCGGCCGGTCAGCCGCCCTTCGGGTGCGGCGGGCGTCGGCCATGCAGTCAGGTGTCAGTCCCCTGACATGGCAGCGAGGCGACATGCGGACGGTCCGTCGGCGCAGGCCCGGGCCCTAGAGTTGGAGAATGGATCAGGGAGGTCCAACGATGCTTAAGTACCGAGCCTTCGCCCTTGCGTCCTGCGCGCTGCTTGCACTGTCCAGCGCGGTTCTGGCGGCCGGGCCCGAAGTGGTCCAGGGGCCGGGCGCCGATCCCAAATGCTTCACGCCGTGGAGCGCCGACACCCATTACTTCAAATATCCGGCCAAGAAACCCCCCTACCGGATCGCGCTCGCCAACGGCTTCATCGGCAATACCTGGCGGATCCAGATGATCCAGACCGCCAAGGCCTACGCCGCCCAGCCCGATGTCGCCGCCAAGCTGAAGGAGTTCAAGGTCGTCTCGACCGGCGAGGACCTCGCCGCGCAGATCGCCGCGGTCGACAACTTCATCAACTCCGGCTACGACGCGATCATCGTCAACGCTCAGAACCCGTCCGCCTTCACCCCGGTCATCAAACGGGCCAATGCCGCCGGCGTTGTCCTCGTGGCGTTCGACAACACGCTCGACACCGATCAGGCGATCAACGTCAACGTCGACCAGAAGGGCCT
>JBKPDM010000496.1:0-6417 GCA_046727895.1 Pseudomonadota bacterium
CGCTGTAGCCGTGCACATCGGCGAACAGGATCGCCGAAAGCTGGCGGCGGGGCGGGGCGAATGGTTCGACGGGCATGGTCAAAGGATGTCCGGGCCCCCCGGGTCGATCGTCGACGGTGCGCGAACTATAGCGTTCGCACAAGAAAAAACCGCACCATTGTAAGCGCGTCGAGCCGACCACGGTCACGCCGTCGCGAAAGATCGGCCCGACCTGCAGCTCAACCGATTCGATCGTGCCCGGGATCGAGAAGGCGCATGCGGCCGGGATCAAGGCCATGAACGACGACCGCCAGATCCGCTCGACCCGGTTCGAGCTGACCTCGGTCGCCGGAACGGTCGAGATTGGCCGGATCGCGGCGGGCGAAGCGATCCGGTTGCTGACCGAGCGCTACGGCGAGCCGAAGGGGCTGGTGCTCCGGATCCTGGGCGACCCCGGCGACAACTACACCCTCGACATCCAGAAGGGCTTCGAGGAGGTCATGGCGGCCAAGGCGCCGAACGTCGAGCTGGTCAGCATGGCGGCGATGCAGTGGCAGCCCTCGAACGCGGGCAAGATCGGCAGGATCAGCTACTGGTGAACCCCGCCATCGACCTGATCTTCTGCCACGCGGCGCACGTCACCGTGCCGATCGTCCCGATCCTCGAGGGGGCGGGCAAGAAGCCCGGCGAGATCATTTCTCACAGTGGGGAGGGCGGCCGGCAATTTGACCATCAGAATGGGGCCGAGGGCGGCAGCCCGCGGTGGCACGCCCGAGTCGATGATGGAGGCGGGAATCCGGGCGAGCGGCCGCGAGCCGGTGGGGTCGGCGGCAGCCGGTATCGGCGGAGGCTCAGAAGGCGGCGCGCATCAGGTAGAGGTAGGCGAGGTGGTAGTCGGTCTGGAACGGGCAGGCCGCTTGCCTGGCTCCCAGCGACCACCGCGGTCGCCCCTGGGAGCCAGGGAAGCAGGTCGCGGTGGCGAACTGGGTGAACCGGAGCCCGATCCGCCGGAGCGCCTCGGCCGAGCTGCCGAGCGCTGTTGCCAGCTTCCAGGACGACTTCGAAGCCTGCATCGCGCACCTCCCGCATGCCGATCGCGCATCGCCGCGCCATCCGCACAACGTACCTTCTTGAACGCCTGCTCGTCGAGGAGCGCCGGCGGCTCAAGATCATCCCCGACGCCTTCGGCGAGCGAGCGGTCCTCAAGCTCATGTTCGGCGCCATGATCCGCGCCGCCGAGCGTTGGCGCGCGATGAGGATCACCGACTTCGAGCGCCGCCAGATGGCCGTCCTCAGGCAGGAGCTCGACCACGAATACCAGGCCCGCAACGGCCTCGCATCAACGCCCTCAGCCGAGACCCACTCGGACTTGACCGTGAACCTGAAGTGCCCGAGTTGCTCGACCGATGGCAAATGCGACAGGTGGCGCATTTTTGCGCCACTTTTGCGGCCGAAAAGACCCTGAAATCGCCACTTTTCGACAGCTTTTCGGCCGAAAATCAGTGGTTGAATCGCCGCGATGACGAAAAAGCCTGCCGGTGCAAGTGGTTATGTGGAGTGCACGCCGAGGGGGCCGAAGCCGATCACGATCACATGGTTGGCGAGACGGCCGAGCTGGCGTTCCATGGTCCGGTTCTCCCGCAGCGCCATGACGGCATCGCTGGAGAGGATGCCGGTCAGTCTCGACAGAGCATAGCCGCCGATCATCAGGAAGGCGCCCATGGTCGCCATCATGAAGATCTTCTCGCGCTGGTCGAAGCTGGTGAAGTCGCCGAGCGTCGTCACCAGGTTGACTGCGTTCCATAGCCCGCGGAGGACTTTCGCAGGCAGCTCCTCGGCGGAGGAGTCCAGGACCACCAGCCCGACCGCGCAGACGGCGAGCGCCGCAAACAGCAGCCCCACCGTATGCAGGGCGCCACGGCGCCACTCCCGCATGTGCAGGCGGCCGAAGCGGGGCACGCGGTAGATGGGCATCCGTCTCTGATCGCTCGCCAGCCGGCGTGCCGGCGTTCCCGTCCTCGCGGCTGTTGGTCCGGCCGCCTCCAGGCGGAGCGGCCGTGCCTGGCTCCTGCGTCCCGGCCTCGGCAGCAGCGCACCGCCTTCGAGATCCTGGCGTGCCTCGATTCCGAGCCGCACGCAAGCCATGCGCTCGATTTTTCATCAGGAGCGCGCCGGAGCCGGGCGCGCAGAACGGCTCGGCGAGCGCCGAGTCGCGGCTACAGACCGGCGTCCCGAGCGCGCGCCGACCATGGCCGGCGCTTCGAGGCGCGACACCAAGTCGACGTGAGCCGTCAGAACACCTCGAGCGCATCCCTCTCGATGCGCTGGCGGATGCGGGGCCGCGCCTGCTCGAGGCTCTTGCCGATCTCGACCCTGCGGCCGACCAGATCACCAAGAAAGTACTGGAGGCCGACGAGATCGATCAGCGAGAACTTCGCGCCGCTCTCGATGTCCGCGAGCAGGTCGACGTCGCTCTCGGGCCCGGCCTCGCCGCGCGCCATCGAGCCGAACAGGCAAAGCCGCGTCACCCCCCGGGCACGGATCTCGGCTTCGTGCGCGCGCGGCACGCGCAGCACCCGCTCGCGCTCGGCGAGCGCCCCGTGGGCGAGGGTGTCAATCTTGGTGGCCATGGCGATGAGCATGGTGCCACAGGCGGGCGGCCGGCGTCGAGCGAGCACGGCAGCGGCGTATGGCATGGACGAAGGGCGAAATTCGCGCCGGCGCCCAGGAAATTCGTCGGAAATTCGGGAAATGAGGGGCGCCGGGCGCGCCCGGCAGGACGGGAAGGCGGAAAGCCATGCAGGGCTGGTGATCGGAGCGGGAAATTCGGGCGGATGCAGGGTTCATGACCACGATCTTCGCCAGCAAGGGCAATAAGCGACTTGTCAGTGTAGCGCTCATGGGGAATATTGCGCGCGCATTGCGAGGAACGGTTGATAGGGGTGACCGACCATCCTGTGTATTTCGCTCATTCGACCGGCCGGCCGGACCGCGCTGACTGGCAGCCGCTGCGTGAGCATCTGTGCCGGGTCGCCGAGCTGGCGCGCGACCGCGCGGCCAAGTTCGGCGCGGGCGAGGGCTACGTCGCCGGCCTGCTGCACGATCTCGGAAAGTACTCGGACGGGTTCCAGCGTTATCTCAAGGGCGGTCCAGGTGGGATTGATCACTCCACGGCCGGGGCGCGGATCGCGGTCGAGCGCTTTGGACCGCAGATCGGAAAGCTCCTAGCGTTCTGCGTCGCTGGCCACCATGCTGGCCTCGCCGACGGCGTGGGGGGTACCAACCGCTCGGCGCTCGAAGCCCGGCTCGATCTCAAGCGCATCATCCCTAACATTGATGCAGTCGCCTGGAACGCCGAGATCCCGCTTCCAAATCGGCTGGAGGCGCCGGAGCTTTCGCCGGCACCGGAGTCGTTCTCCGGTTTTGATGTTCCCTTCTTCACGCGCATGCTCTTTTCTTGCCTCATCGATGCTGACCGGACGAACACGCGGGAATTCGATCTCAAATCCAAGGGGATCACACCGCAAGAGCGGGATCGACCGAGCCTCGCCGAATTGCGCGAACGGCTCGATGAGCATTTTGTGCAACTGCATGAGGATCTGGTCAGACGGAACCGGGCAGAGGCGCCGATTAATCTTCGGCGCGCCGAGATCCTCGCCCACGTGCGCGCGCACGCCCGAGCCGATCAAGGCGTATTCACGCTTACCGTGCCGACCGGCGGCGGCAAGACGCTGACCTCGCTTGCCTTCGCCCTCGACCATGCTCTCGCGCAACGGGAGCCGCTCGACCGGATCATCTACGTCATTCCCTTCACCTCGATCATCGAGCAGACGGCGGACGTTTTCCGGGAGGCGCTCCAGACCGATGATCCGGCGGTGGTGCTCGAGCATCACAGCGCGTTCGATCTCGAGGAGCGTCGGACTGGTGACAACAGGGACGAGGAGCGACGGGACGGCAGCGAGCCGATCCGTCTCGCGATGGAGACATGGGACGCGCGCATCGTCGTCACAACGGCGGTGCAGTTCTTCGAATCCCTGTTCGCAGACCGCACCACGCGCTGCCGCAAGCTGCACAACATCGCTAAGAGCGTCGTCATCCTGGATGAGGCGCAGACTCTGCCCCTGCCGCTCCTGTTGCCTTGCATCGCCGCGCTCCAGGAACTCGCACGCAACTACGGGACCAGCATTGTCCTGTGTACGGCCACTCAACCAGCCCTGAAGAAAAGAGCCGATTTTCAAGGTGGGTTCGAGAACCCTCCGGAGATCGCACCCGAAGGGCTCGATGCCGAGCCGGTGTTCCAGCGCGTGCGCATCGAGGTCATGGGCGGGTTCAGCGACGACGATTTCGCGGAGCGGCTCAGCGCGGAGCCGCAGGTGCTGTGCATCGTCAACAATTGGGCACACGCGCGGGCGCTGTTTGACCGGATCAAGGACGCCCCGGGCGCGCGCCATCTTTCGACCTTAATGTGCGCGAAGCACCGGAGCGCGGTGCTCGGCCAGATCCGCGCGGCGCTCGACCCGAAAGCGCTGCGTCCTTGTCGCGTCGTGAGCACCTCACTCGTCGAGGCTGGCGTCGACATTGATTTTCCGGTCGTCTATCGGGCTGAGGCCGGCCTCGATTCGATCGCCCAGGCCGCTGGCCGCTGCAACCGCGAGGGCAGAGATCCGAAGGGCGGGCGGGTTGTGGTATTCCGGCCGGACGACGCCTGGAAGCCACCCCGGGAACTCCAGCAGTTCGCCTCGGTCGGCTCGGACATTCTGGCGGAGTTCCGAGACGATCCGCTCAGCTTCCTGGCAATCGAGGCGTATTTCTCCGACGTTTACTGGTCCCGTAACCAATCGAACGATCTCGATGCAAAGCGGATCTTGAATCTCATCGAGGAAACGGGTGACGACCGCAGCTACCCATTCGAGAGCATCGCTTCTCTGTTCCACATGATCAAAGACAACGATAGACCGCTGATCGTCCCGTTTCGCGGTAGCGAGGGTACAGATACGACGGTAGACGACGTCGTTGCGAAGCTGCGCATGTTCGAGGTAGCGGGTCGCCGCTTGATCCACGGTGCCCAGATCCGAACACGCGATCTCGCTCGCCGGGTTCAGCCGTACCTTGCAATGGTGCCCCAGGACGGCTTTCGGCAGCTGCAGATTGCGGGCGCCGTCGAGCCGATCAACCCGGCCGTCTTCGGTGAGCAGTTCTGGCGCCTCGCAAACGAGGCTCTATACGACCCGGATGTGGGAATCGGATGGCAAGATCCGTATGCCGTCGACCCAGAGAGGCTAATCATCTCGGAATGAGTGAGGATGAACCATGGCAAGAGGCGTTCGTCTAAGGGTCTGGGGTGAGTACGCCCTTTTCACACGCCCCGAATTCAAGGTAGAGCGGGTGAGCTACGACGTTATGACGCCGTCGGCCGCACGCGGCATTCTTGAAGCGATCCATTGGACCCGATCGATAACCTGGGTGATCGATCGCATTCACGTCCTGAACCCGATCCGCTTCGAGACCATCCGCCGAAACGAGATTGGCGAAGCGCTATCAGCAGCCGAAGTAGAGCAGGCTATGGCTCTGGGCGATCCCAGCCGGCTGCAAATCTGTGTCGATGGGCAAGGCAAGGATGGTGATCTTCGCCAGCAGCGGGCTTCGACCGTGCTTCGCGACGTCGATTACGTGATCGCGGCGCATTTCAAGCGAGGGCCGGCATGGGACGAAGCTGATAGCGATGGCAAGCATCTCGACCAGTTCAAACGCCGGGCCTCTGCTGGCGGCTGCTTCCATCGTCCCTACCTGGGTTGTCGCGAGTTCCCGGCGCATTTTCAGCTGATTGATCACGAGGCGACGCTCCCATTGCCACGAGATCCGGACGCTCTAACAAAACGGCTGGGCTGGATGCTCTATGACCTCGATTACGCCAACGGCCGAACGCCGATTTTCTTTGACGCCTATCTTGACAAAGGGGTTTTGGACTGCCGCCGCGAGAGCGTGAGGCTGGCACAATGACACTGCTGAAGGCGCTTGTCGATTATTACGACCAGACCGCATCGAAAGAACTTCCGTTTGCCCATACGGTTGAATCGATCTCCTATGCGCTCGTCCTTACTCCGGAAGGTCAGCTTTGCAACATCCGTCCGCTCGTCTCACAGCAGATGCGCGGAAGGAAAGAGGTTGATGTAGCACAGCAGCCACTTGCGGTGCCACGATTCTACCAACCAACATCTGCAACGATCGCCGACTTCCTTTGGGGCAAGGTGTCGTACGTTCTTGGTGTCGGCCAGGATGGAAAGGACAAGCTCGATCAGCGACATGCGGAGTTCCGGAGCTTCCACTTCAAGCATCTGTCCGGGGAGAATGATGAGGGACTAAACGCGCTCGTTCGCTTTCTCCAAGGCTGGACTCGCGACGATGCGTCGCACTGGGGTCTTTCGGTACCGGTTGAGG
>JBKPDM010000497.1:0-5017 GCA_046727895.1 Pseudomonadota bacterium
GAGCTGGCTTGCGACGCACCGCCTGTCGCCGGCGATCCGCTACTACTCGCTCGTAAGCTTCACCGATTACGGTCAGGTGTCGTCGCTGCTGCGCTCGTCCTACGAGGATCTCAGCCTGATCGATCCGCGCAACGACGGCCAGCTCGTTTTCTACGATCAGATCATCCCCGGGAGCACGTTGCTCGGCTATCTCAACGGCGACCACTGGGCGGTGGCGGTGCCGATCGCGCGCGAGCACCCGGTGGTCGGGCCGCTGGTGATCGATCACAATGCCTTTCCGCGCGAGATCCTGCTCGAGGCGATCCTGAAATATGTCGAGGAGGACCTGCGCGCGATCAGTCCGAGGATGCAACGGGGCACGCGCGGGGGTGAAGAGCGTGGCGTCCGGCTGCTCGACCATCAGCATGTGGCCGGCGGCCGGCAGGCGATGAACCTGGCACCCTTGATCGCTTCGACCAGCTCAGCCGCCTGGCGCGGCGGCGTCATGCGGTCGAACTCGCTGGCCAACACCAGGGTCGGACAGCGCAGCCTGGCCGCCGCGGCCGTATCTGCCCCTGGGCACTTTGCGCGCCGGGACGAGCTATCCCGCGTCATCCGGGCGCTTCGATCACGCGTCCGTCGCTGCCGCGCTCGCGCGGGTCGGGCTTTGCCATCTGCTGCTCGCACTCGATCGCGAGGAGCGTTGGGACCAGGGTCTGTCCCTGGAGGAACAGCAGCGCCTGGCTTTCGCGCGCCTTCTGCTGCACCGGCCCCGCTGGGTTGTGCTCGACGACGCGCTCGGCGCCCTCGAGGAGGAGGAGCGCCGGTCCATGCTGGCGATCTTCGAGCACGAGCTGGTCGACACGGCGGTGGTCAGCATCGGGCGCAGCCCGGCTCGCAGCGGCTTCTACGATCGGACGTTTGCATTTCCGGCGCGTCGAGGAGAGCGCGACCCTTCTGTCCCTTCGCCCGCGCCTCCGATTGGCAACGTGACTGCGCAGATGAGGTCCTGGGCACAGGGTAAGCTCGTCGGAGAGGTTGGTGGGTCTTCTCACCCTTCGCCACTCAGCATGGCTCACCGGCGCCTCGCAGCCTTGGCCGTAACGATGCTCCAGGGGAGGGTTGCAGGACGATGCACTTCACCTCCCTGGTCATCACGAAGGCCGGTTGTGTTTGGAAGGCAGCCGGGTTCCAGGTCGGTGGACGCCTGCCAGGTGCTCTCTTGAGCACTGCTACTCGGACTTTGCAGACGCACGCATCAGGCAACGGACGCTCTCCACATTGAGGGCGCGTTCGCCGTCGCCGTGCAGGCGATCGGCTCGGGCCCTGCACGCGATCGACCCCTTCAGGCAGTTTACCAGACTTCACCAAAATTTACTCGGCCCAGCGAGTTGGGATGTGACAAAATTACCTTCGAGGTTCTTAGCCTCGTTTCAGCATCAGGACGATGAAGGCGCGGGAAAGACGTCAATACGCCGACTGAGTTCCATCCCGCCAGAACGTGAGCCTGGAGGATCATCGAATGTCACGGATCATCGTCTTCGACGTCAACGAGACGCTGTTGGACCTGAAGGCGCTGGATGCGCATTTCGAACGCGTTTTCCGCGCGGCCGGCGTGCGCGAGGAATGGTTCAAGCAGGTGCTGCAGTCCGCGCTGCTGACGACCATTCTCGACGCCTACTCTGACTTCGGTGCCGTCGGTGCGGCGGTGCTCGACATGATGGCCGCAGTCCACGATGTGCTTCTCACCCGGGACGACCGGAACGCCATTCTCGGTGCCATGCGCGTGCTGCCGCCGCATCCGGAGGTGCCGGACAGTCTACGCCGGCTGCGCGAGGCGGGCCTGCGCCTTTGCGCGCTCACCAACTCCACGCAGGCGGTCGCAGAGGCGCAGCTTGGGCACGCGGGCTTGGCCCGATATTTCGAGCGCATCCTTTCGGCCGACACGGTGCGCCGCCTCAAGCCCCATGCCGCCGTCTACCACATGGCGGCACGCGAATGCGGTGTCGAACCCGCTGCGCTGCGGCTCGTGGCCGTTCATTTCGTGGGATGTCGCCGGCGCGCTGCGCGCCGGCTGCGCGGCGGCCTTTGTCGCCCGCCCGGGGATGGTGCCCGATCCCCTTTTTGGGCAGCCAGACATCGTGGGTGCCGACCTCGCTGCGGTAGCGGAGGCGATCCTCGCAGGCGATGGTCGACGAAAGCCGATCAGCCAAAGCTGACTCGCCGGAGACAACGACTAGGAAGAAGACACAGGCGGGTAACAGAACGGGTGGCGGCTACACGGCGTCGGCATGGGGGAGTTCCTCTGCACCACCTCAAGTCTTTGTGGCAGAAGACTTATGCCGGATTCAGAGCGCCGATGCACCTATCTGCTGGCCATCGAAGCGAATTGTCAGGTATGGATTTCAACTCCCTTCTTCGCAGGTTCGCCGTGGCGCCTCTTCCCGTCCCGGCGAGCTGGTATGCCGTGCCGCTCCGGCTTATCGTCGGTTTCGGCTTCGTCGAGCACGGCTACGCAAAGCTTTCCCGAGGTGCGGACGGATTCATCGCAATTCTGCACGCCATCGGCATGCCGTTCGCGGATCTGCTGGGCTGGGCGACCATCATCGTTGAGATTGTCGGCGGACTGCTGATCCTCGTCGGCGCCTTTGTGCCGGTCGCCACGGCGCCGATGATTGTCGTGCTCCTGGTTGCGATCTTCACTGTCCATCTTCCCAACGGGTTCAGCTCCATCAAGCTCATGTCCTATGACGCGGCGGGCGCCCACTTTGGCCAGCCCGGTTATGAGACCGACTTGCTGTATATCGCGGGCCTCCTCGCGCTCTGCGTCGGAGGCGCGGGGCCTCTCTCTTTGGATTTTCTATGGTCCGGACGACAACCGGTCGACCCTGCCAGCTTGTCCGAACCAGTCTCTGAGGCGACCCGGGGCGTCAGCAAGGAGCCACGATGCTTCCTTCCCTTCGCTCGCGATTTGGACTGAGCTCGCTCGTGGTCATTGCCGGCCTCAGCACCATGGCAATCGCTTTGGCGGCGGACCCCGCCGGAGCGCCGTCCCTCGCCGAGTACATCACCGCGATCTGCTCGGCGGCGTTCCGCCCGTCCCCGCCGGAGGAAGCACCGTTCCTCGCCGAGAACGTCAGCGCGATGACCAGGATGCTGGTCGGTATGGAGATCAGGCCCTCCGGCGACGTCGATCATGACTTCGCCGCCATGATGATCCCGCACCACCAGGGTGCGATCGACATGGCGCGGGCGGAGCTGCGCTACGGGCACAATGAGCAGCTGCGGCGGATCGCGCAGGAGATCATCGTCGACCAGCAGCAGGAGATCGCGGTGATGCGGCTGGCGCTCGGCCAGCCGCTACCGCCGTCGCTCGCTGCGCCCGACCAGCCATCGGACCTGTCGGCAGGGGAACGCCAGCCAACCTCGAAGCCATGACGAGCAAGCCAAAGGAGCCGCACCGATGCGCAATCTGTTCGCCGCCACGCTGCTAAGCAGCACGGTCCTGATGAGTGGCGCGTCCGCGTGGGCCGGGCAGGCGCCTGGGGCGGCTTCCGCGCCCGATATCCCGATCAGCCACCACGACCGCGTCTATGCCGCCGAGCAGTTCTCCAACACGGTGTCGGTCACCGACCCCGCGGACAACAAGCTGCTCGGGGTCATTCGGCTGGGCGAGCCGGTACCGGCGAACTTCAGCCCGCTCTACAAGGGGCAGCTCCTGGTCCACGGCCTTGGCTTCTCGCCCGACCACCGCACGCTTGCCGTCGTGTCGGTCGGGTCGAACGCCGTCACCTTCATCGACACGGCGACCAACGCGGTCAAGGACGTCACCTATGTCGGCCGGGCGCCGCACGAGGCGTTCTTCACGCCTGACGGCAAGGAGGTGTGGGTGACCGTTCGCGGCGAAAACTACGTGTCCGTCCTGGACGGCACGACATATGAGGAGAAGCTGCGGATCACGACGCCCAACGGCCCGGGGATGCAGATCTTCTCGCCGGACGGCAACTACGGCTACGTATGCTCATCCTTCAATCCCGAGACCGTCATCGTCTCGGTTGCCGATCATCGGATCGTCGGCAAGGTGCAGCAGACGAGCCCCTTTTGCCCGAACATCGCTGCGACGCCGGACGGCGCTCAGGTCTGGTTCACGCTCAAGGATATCGGCAAGACCCAGGTCTTCGATGCGAAGCCTCCGTTCTCGGTGCTCAAGACGCTCGACACGGGTCCGATCACCAACCACGTCAACATCGCCCGCAACGCGCATGGTCAGTTCGCCTATGTCACGGTCGGCGGCCTGAACGAGGTGCAGGTGTTCCGCACCGACGATTTCAGCAAAGTCGCCACCATCCATGTCGGGAAGCTGCCGCACGGGGTCTGGCCGTCGGCCGACGGCTCGCGGGTCTATGTCGGGCTGGAGAACGACGACCGGCTGATCGCCATCGACACCCTGACCAACAAGGTGGTCGCGAGCGTGCCGATCGGCCAAGCAGCTCAGGCAGTCGTCTACGTGCCGGACGCCGTGCCGGAAGGCGCCGGAACGGAGGGACTGCGGCCGCTGGGCGTCGCCGGTCAGGCGGCCCACTTGTCGATGGTGTCGGCAGGCGGCAAAGCGGTGGCCGGCGCCAAGGCGCCGACCAGCGTGACGCTGTTCGACCAAGGGCTCGTGCAGGTGATGGAGGCGTCGGTGACGGGGCTCGAGCCGAAGCGCCCCTATGTGCTCGCCCTCTCGGCGCGGGCGGATGGCAGCGGCCCCCTCGAGGCGCTAGCGAGCTTCATGACCAACCCTGCCGGCGCCCAGATCGTGAACGCCGTCGGCCCGATCCGTCAGGTCGTTCGGGGCGGCGCCGATGCGCCCCGCCGTTACCTGGTCATCGTCCCGGGCGCGGCGACGGAGCTGGGCAAGCCCGTCCAGATCCAGAGTCCCTAGTGCACATGGGGTAACGGCGGGCGGGCTGAGGCAAGCTCTCGATCGAGTCAACCGAGCCGGAGAGCTGCCATGACCACGTTTGCCGGACTGGATGTATCGCAAGCCAAGACC
>JBKPDM010000498.1:0-7088 GCA_046727895.1 Pseudomonadota bacterium
GTACCTGCTGGCCTCGGGGCTGCTCATGGCGTTCGATGACGGCCTCGATAACAAGCTCGATCCGGGCGAGCCCGAAAGCCGCAACATCTATGCGGCGCTGGCCGCGGGCAAGGAGGTCGACAAGCTGCCGCTCACACTCGGTGAGGCGCTGCACCGCCTCAAGCACGACCCGGTCATCAGGAAGGCGCTGCCTGACGAGATGTACCGCGTGTTCATGCACTACAAGCGCGACGAGTGGGAGAAGTTCCTCGCCACCGTCACCGAGTGGGACGTCCAGACTTACCTCGACTGTCTGCCGTAAGCGAACGGGAGCACCGACGAATGTGCGGAATTGCAGGGCTGATCTACCGCGGCAAGCAGGGCGCGATCGGCCAGGAGATGACCGCGATGTTGCAGGCGCTGCGGCATCGCGGCCCGGATTCGACCGGCTTCGCCCTGTACGGGCAGCCCGACGACGATCCCAAGACCTACGTGATGCGCTTCAAGGTGGCCGAGCAGGAGGATCTGCGCAAAGGATTCGACATCCATCATCAGATGCGCGAGCGGCGCGCCAAGGTCGACGACCGCCTCCAGGAAATGGGGGCGGATGTGCTCGAGCGCGCCGAGGCGACCGAGTACGCGTTCCGCTATTTCTTCCGTTACGACGGCGAGCTGCGGCGCCTGGTCGACTACATCGAGGACATCGAGGGCGCCGAGATCCTTTCGGTCGGCCAAGCGCTCGAGCTGATCAAGGACCTCGGCGACGCCACGACCGTGTGCGGCCGCGACGCGCTCGCGGGCTTCAAGGGCACCCACGCCATCGGCCACACCCGCATGGCGACCGAATCCGACGTCGACATCCGCTCGGCGCATCCGTATTGGGCGTATCCGTTCAGTGACGTCTCGGTCGTGCACAACGGCCAGCTCACCAATTACTGGGGCAAGCGGCGCGAGCTCGAACGGCGCGGCCACCGCTTCATGTCGAACTGCGACTCCGAGCTGATCGCGGTCTACCTCGCCGATCGCATGGACCGCGGCACGAACCTCGAGGATGCGATGCGCCACTCGGTCGACGAGCTCGACGGCGTGTTCACCTACCTGGTCGCCACCGCCGACAGCCTGGGCATGGCCAAGGACGTGATGGCGGCCAAGCCGATGGTCCTGTACGAGGGCGGCACCTTCATCGCGCTCGCCTCGGAAGAGGTCGCGATCCGCAGCATCTTCCCGCACGAGATCGACACCTTCGATCCCTACGAAGGGGAGGTCCGCGTATGGCAGAGCTGAAGCGACCGCACGAGTCTTTCGAGCTCGGGATGCATACCGAGCAGCTCGCGGGCCGCACCCAGCAGGCCTTCTTCCGCCCGTCCGAGGAGGCGAATTTCCTCTATCCGAATGCCCCCGACGTCGACTTCAACAAGCGCGCCGAGTTCGACGCCGACCCGCTCGACACGAGAGCGATCAATCTCAGGATCCGCGAGCTGATGGCGCAGGGCTACGGCACGATCGTGGTGCACAACCCGGGCGCCAAGCACTCGCTGGGCGTGGGCATCCTCAATCGACTGCAGCTCTACTTCGAGGGTTCGCTCGGCTATTTCGGCGTCGGCCTGATCGACGGGCCGAACGTGCGCATCAAAGGCCGCGTCGGCTGGTCCTGCGCCGAGAACATGCTGGCCGGCACCGTGGTGATCGAGAAGAATGCCGGCTCCACCTTCGGCGCGGCGATCCGCGGCGGCGATCTCGTGTGCAAAGGCGACGTCGGCTCGCGCACCGGCATCGACATGAAGGGCGGCACGATCATCGTCGGCGGCCGCACCGGCGCGTTCTCGGGCTTCATGATGCAGCGCGGCCGCATGGTGATCTGCGGCGACGCCGGACCCAACCTCGGCGATTCCATGTACGACGGCACGATCTTCGTCGGCGGCCGCATCGCGAGCCTCGGCGTCGACGCGGTCGAGGCGGAGCTCACCGCCCTGGATGTCGCCTGGCTCAGGCGCAAGCTCGGCATCTACGACATCGCGCCGGCCAGTGGCATTGAGAGCATGGCCAAGATCGTCGCCGGCAAGCAGCTCTGGAACTACGACAATCTCGAGCCCGCCGAGAAGAAGCTGGTGCTCTGAGGAGACGACATGGCGACCAACCCCATGCCGCCGGGCGATGCGCACGAGGCCGAGGCGCCGCCCAGGAAGGCCAGGCGCAATACCCACGTTCTCGGGCGCAGCTTCATCTTTCCGCCCGAGGTGATCGACGACATCCACATCAAGTCCGAGCTCGGCCGCTACCGGATGCGCGGCTTCTCGCTGTTCAAAAAGATCCCGAGCTGGGACGATCTGACCTTCCTGCCGGGCACGCTCACCCGGTTCGTGATCGAGGGCTACCGCGAGAAGTGCCTGACCCGGACGGTGCTCGGCCCACGCGCCAGGCGGCCGATGGCGCTCGACATCCCGGTCTACATCACCGGCATGAGCTTCGGCGCGCTGTCCTACGAGGCCAAGATCGCGTTGGCGCGCGGCGCGACCATGGCCGGCACCGCGACCTGCTCGGGCGAGGGCGGCATGATCCCGGACGAGCGGCGCTACTCGATCAAGTGGTACTACCAGTGCATCCAGTCGCGCTACGGCTTCAACCCGCACCACCTGCGCCTGGCGGACGCCTGCGAGTTCTTCATCGGCCAGGGCTGCAAGGTGGGCCTCGGCGGCCACCTCATGGGCCAGAAAGTGACCGATCAGGTGGCCGAGATGCGCAGCCTGCCCGCCGGGATTGATCAGCGCTCGCCGGCGCGCCATCCCGACTGGCTGGGCCCGGACGACCTCGCGCTCAAGATCCAGGAGATCCGCGAGGCGACCAACTGGGAGATCCCGATCCAGCTCAAGCTGGGCGCGGCGCGCGTTTACGACGACGTGCGCATGGCGGCGAAGACCGACCCGGACATCATCTACATGGATGGCATGGAGGGTGGCACCGGCGCCGGGCCGCACATCGCGACCGAGGAAACCGGGGTGCCGGGCATTGCAGCGATCCGCCAGGCGCGCAAGGCGCTCGATGACGTCGGGCGCTCAGGCGAGATCTCGCTGGTCTACGCCGGCGGCATCCGCAACGGCGCCGACGTCGCGAAGGCCTTGGCGCTCGGGGCGGACGCGGTCGCGATCGGGCATTCGGCGCTGATGGCGCTGAATTGCAACAAGGCCATTCCCGAGGCCGACTACGAGACGGAGATCGGCGTCGAAGCCGGGTACTGCTACCATTGCCACACCGGCCGCTGCCCGGTCGGGGTGACGACGCAGGATCCAAAGCTGCGCGCCCGGCTCGACCCCGACGCCGCGGCCGAGCGCGTGTACAACTTCCTGCACTGCCTCGCGATTGAGTGCCAGATGATGGCGCGCGCCTGCGGCAAGACCAACGTGCACTCGCTAGAGCCCGAGGACCTCGCGGCGCTGACCATGGAAGCCTCGGCGCTCGCCATGGTGCCGCTCGCGGGTTCGCAGCACACGGTCGGCCGCCCCGACATGACCCGGTACTGAGAGCAGGACGATGAGCGATCAGCAGAAGGACATCGATCACTACCTCAAGACCGAAGGTCTCGATACCGCGCGCGAGCAGGAGATCGGCCAGCACATCGGCTACCGCTACGACGTCAATCTGCTGCCCGACTACGCGCGCCTGAGGCCGTTTCTCAAGCAGTACATAGAGACGATGGGCTGGGACGATCTTAACTGGCTCGAGGACGTCCACATGGGCTATGAGGAGGGTCGGCCGGCGGTGTTCGATCGCAACATCAACGGCTGGGTCACCGTCCCGGAGAACATGACGCTGCCCGACAACCAGCAGGACCGGGACATGCTCGCGCGCGAGCTCCTGATCAAGTTCCAGATGTCGAAGCAGCACCCGCTGGTCGAGCTCAAGAAGGCTTACGGGAAGTTCTGAACCCCGTTTCACGTCGGGCACGGGTCGGCCTCGGCGCGCGCCCAGTCGGGCGCGAAAGCGACGATCTGCACGCCACCCGGCAGCCGTGGATTGAACAGGGCGTTGTGCCAGTAGGTCGCCTGGTACAGGGCGGCGGCCGAATCGAGCAGCTGCGCGGTGCACGGCAGCCACCAGCGCTGGCTGAACTGGTCGAAGCTCAGAATGCAGTCAGCGCGCCCGACAATCTGCCGTGGCAGGTGGGCTTCGGCCGCGAACAGCGCCGTCATGCGGTCGCTGAAGCTCTCCGGTCTCTGGTAATACGCGGCCGCGAGATGGCGCATCGCGGCCTCGTAGCGCTCGACCGGGTCGTTGGTCTTCTTGAACATGAAGCGGAACTGCGTCGTGGTCTCGCCCCCGTCGTGCTTGTTGAGGACGACCGTGATCGGGCCGACCCGCTGGGCCGCCACCTCGAGCACCGGGCGCATGCCAGGCGTCGGCCGGCCGGCGTGCTCACGCACCGCGAGCTGGCGGATCCGGCACTGCCAGCCGAGAAAGGCGCCGCGGAGCGCGTCCTCCGCCGCATCCAGTCGGACGACATTTCCGCTCTCTTCCGCCACCAGCGATCTCCCACAAACTGAAATCGGTTACGACTGGCGAACGCCCGACCCACTGGAGAACACAATCCGCCCGCACGACGCACGTCGCGCCGGCCGCAGCGAGCATCGATACTCTCATCCACGGCTGGCGTCGGCAACACGTGATAGGTGTTCGCGCCGATCCACGAGATTTGGTTCCGAAAGCGGCGGCAATGGTCCAAATTGGTCCGACAAGAGGGCTCGGGCCTGGTCCGCCGGGCTCCCCTGAAGGAAGACGATGGTCGCGCTTCTGCTCGGTCTGGTGACCGCTCTTTGCTGGGGTTGCGCAGACTTCATGGCGCGCTTCACTGGGCGGGCGGTGGGGCCGGATGTGGCCTTGTCCGGCATGCTCGTCACGAGCGCGGTGGCGCTCACCGCCGTTGTCCTGGTGACCTCCGCACCGCCGATCGAGTCCTTCGCCAGCTGGTATCTGATTCTTGCGACCGGGATCGGGGTCATGGCGGCGACGCTTCTGCTCTATGCCGGTCTGGCGCGCGGGCCGATCGGGATGGTGGCACCGATCGTGGGCGCCTACCCCGCGTTCAACATCCTTATCGGGCTCGCCGCCGGGATCGTGCCAACTGGCGCGCAATGGCTCGCGATTCTCACGGTGATGGCGGGAGTCGCGGTGGTCGCGCGCTGCGCGCCCGAGCCGCGGGAGGATGTCACCGGCAACCTGCGCGTGACGCTGGTGATCGCGCTTCTTTCGGCGCTGGCATTCGCGCTCGCGATCAGTGCCGGACAGGCCGCGGCCCGTCTGCATGGCGAGCTCGCCGTCACGGCGGCGGCGCGGTGGGTGAGCGTGGCCGCCGCCCTCGCCTATCTCCTGGTCCGGGGCCGTCCCCTCCTGGTGCCCGCGGGCTGGCGCTGGCCGGTCGCTGCTCAGGGGATGCTCGACGGGCTGGCTTACGTTGCGCTATTCGCCGCGGCGCACGGGCCAGGGTCGATCATCGCCGCCGTGGTGGCGTCGAGCTTCGCGGCCGTGACCGTTGTGCTTGCCCGTTTCGTTCTGAAGGAGCCGATGTCGCTTGCGCAGTGGGCCGGGATCGCGATGATCGTGCTGGGCGTGGGTGCGCTGTCGGCGCTCCGGCCATGACAGGAGGGAAAGATGGGCGACGGACGCTTCAAGGTTGCCTGCGTGCAGCACTGCGCGGGCCTCGACGTCGCTGCCAATCTGGAAACGCTTGCGTGCCTGATCGAGCAGGCAACTGCGAGCGGCGCCGAACTCGTGTGCCTGTCGGAATACTGCGCTGCTTACGGGATGACCGATGGGCGGCTGGCCGTGGGCGCCAAGCCGGAGGACGAGCACGAGGCGCTGCCAACCCTCGCGGAGCAGGCGCGCCGGCACCAGTGCTGGCTGCTAATCGGCTCGCTCGGCGTCCTCGCCGGCGATGGTCGGATCCTGAACCGCTCCTACCTCGTGGACCCGGCGGGTGCCATTCGGGCGCACTACGACAAGATCCATCTCTTCGACGTCGACTTGGCGCGAGGCGAATCCTACCGCGAGAGCGACACGATCCAGCCCGGCGAGACCGCGGTCGTGGTCGCCACGCCGCTCGGGCGTTTCGGCCTCACCATCTGCTATGATCTCCGCTTCCCCCAGCTCTACCGGGCGCTCGCGAAGGCCGCGGCGGACGTGCTCTTCGTGCCGGCGGCGTTCACGCGCACGACGGGGCAGGCGCATTGGCACGTGCTGCTGCGTGCCCGCGCGATCGAGACCGGCGCCTTTGTCGTCGCGCCCTCCCAGTGCGGCGAAGCACCCGACGGCAAGCTCGCCCGCTACGGGCACTCGCTGATCGTAAACCCCTGGGGAGAGGTGCTCGCGGACCGCGGCGAGAGCGCAGGCGTGATCACGGCCGCGCTTGATCTCGGACACGTCGCCGAGGCTCGGCAGATGATTCCGGCGCTGCGGCACGACCGAGTTTTCGAGGTCCGAACCGTGACGGCGGACTGAACTCGGCCAGTCACCAGGGGCTGCCGGACTCAGGCGACGCGATTACCCGCGGGGTCGCTTGCTGAGCCGGATGGCGTCTCTGCTCTGGCATGGCGGCGTACGAACAGTTGCACGGCGGGGAAAACCTCCGCCTCGGCTGCCGTCAGTCTAGACGATGGCTCCGGGCTGCTGAGTGGTCCGAGGCGGTACCGGCGTTCACCCGCTACCCCGAGCGGCTCTCTGCTGGTCGCCAGGACGTTGACGCCCGGCGCTCCGCTGAGAACCGCCGCCGCCAGGCTGGCCGCAGCGTCAATGACATGCTCGCAATTGTCGAGCAGCAGCAGCATCCGCTTGTCTCTAAGGCTAGTGACTAGGCCGGGCAGCGGATTCTCAGCGTGCATTTCCAGGCCGAGCACGGTCGCAGCCGCGCTTGACACCAGGCGCGGGTCGCCGAGCGGCGCCAAGTCGACCAGCCAGATGCCGTGTTCATAACTTGCGATCATGCGCTCGGCGACGGCGAGGGCGACAGTGGTCTTGCCGATACCGCCGGGCCCGACGACTGTCACCAAGCGCTGGCGCGAAAGTCGCGAGACGAGCGCTGTCACGGTTTCGTCGCGGCCGATCAGTCGAGTTACCGCGAG
>JBKPDM010000499.1:0-7391 GCA_046727895.1 Pseudomonadota bacterium
CCCGGAGCGAGGTCGGGGCGGGGCAGACCGCATCGGCGACGAAGCAGCCCTGCAGCGGCTCGAAGGCCGATGCCGAGGCTGCCCAAAGCGACCACAAGGCGACGGCCAGCAGGCTCGAGCGTCTCATGGCAGGGCCGCTGCGGGCACCTCCGGCGGCGGTACGCGCGGGCTACGCGAGGTTGCGATAGACGGCCTTCTCGAACTCGAAGAACAGCGGCAGGGACTTCTTGTCCGCAAAGGGCAGGATCTGGGTGAGGTAGACCCCGCCCACGCCCTTCTTGGGATCGATCCAGAAGAACGAGTTGGCCAGTCCGGCCCAGGCCAGGCTGCCAGGCGCGCGACCGGTCGGGGCCTCCTCGGTGTTGATCATGAAGCTGAAACCCCAGGTCTTGGGCATGCCGGGGAAGAATTCGGCATCGTTCGAGAGGTCGGGCAGAGCCGTCCTCAGCATGTGGACCCGGCACTCGCCCATTTGGTTCTGTGTCATCATGTCGACCGTCTCGGGCTTCAGCACGCGCCGCCCGTCGGCCGCGCCCCGGTTCAGGATCATGCGCACGAACTTCAGATAGTCCCCCGCCGTGCCATAGAGGCCGCCGCCGCCCATCTCGAACTCCGGCTCCTGCGGGATCTCGAGATCGAGCAGCGGCTGGAGGCGGTCGTCGGCGTCGCGCTGATGGATCTTGGCGAGGCGCTGGCGCATGGCCGGGGTGAGCTTGAAGGCGGTATCGCGCATGCCGAGCGGCTCGAAGACGTTCGCCTTGAGGTAGGCGCCGAGCCGCTGGCCGCTCACCGCCTCGACCATCTTGCCGGCCCAGTCGAGGTTGATGCCGTATTCCCAGCGCTCGCCCGGATCGAACAGGAGCGGCGTCTTCAGGGCGGCGTTCTGGCAGGTGACGATGCCGGGCACCCCCTTCGCTTCCTGGTAGCGGATGATCTGCTGGTTCCAGAACTCGTAGCCGAAGCCGGCGGTGTGGGTCAGCAAATGGCGCAGCGTCACCGGCTGCCGGGGCGGCCGGGTGAGCGGCTGGCCGGCGGCATCGAAGCCCTCGAGCACCTCGACCGTGCCGAGGTCCGGCACCCGGTTGCTCGCCGGGCGATCGAGATCGAGTTTGCCTGCTCGACCAGCTGCATCGCCGCCGTGCCAGTCAGCGCCTTGGTCATCGAGGCGATCCAGCAGACGGTGTCCGGGGTCATGGCGGCGCCGCCACCCAGCACGCGTTCGCCGAACCCGCCTTCGTAGATCGTGCCGTCGCGGTTGGTCGCCGCGGCGACCACGCCCGGCACATCGCCCCTGGCGACGGCAGACTTTAGTAAGCCGTCGGCTTCACTCTGAACTGACATGCCACCCTCCCTGCGCCAACGCGGTCAAATCAAACTTTCCCACCAAATCAGGCGGTCGGCAAGGCGGCGATGTCGCGCAGGGCCTCAGCCCGTCAACCGATCCCAGGGCGTGCAACCGAGCGCGAGGACATCGGAGCGACGTTGGTGTCGGTATGCCAACGTCCTGACCTAATCACAGGCGAGTTCGTGCAGAAATTCCTCGAGATTCGTCCAGCCGTCGCCATTCCGGTCTTCGGCACCGTCGGCGGCGTTATTGGGATCGAGGCCATGCGCGGCCTCCCATGCGTCCGCGATGCCGTCCCGGTCCGCATCCGCGTAGGGCGCCCCTCCGGAGAGATCCGGCCAGCCGCCGACCTCAGCCGGGTCCCTCAGCACGAGCTTGCCCGCGCGGTTCTTCACATCCGACACGATACGCGCGTCGACGGCGTCGCGGCGGGGCCTGGTCGCGCCGGCGCCGGCGAGGACGGAGGCGTACGCATCTCGCGGGCTCTCGGTGCGGACGGCGGGCGCGGGCACACGCGAGGAAACCACCGCCCGCGCACGCCATGCGGCATCCTCGACGAGTGAGCTGCGGCCAAAATACCCCGGATAGACGGCGTCGATCGCAGGCTGCGCGGCGCTGGTCAGGCGCGGCCCACTATAGTTGTCATCGACGAAGACCTCGAAACCGTTCTTTACTTTCCCTTCTTGGATGAGCATGACAAGATAATTGTCGGCCAAAAGGTCTCGGGCGTGATGAGCCCGATATTGGAGCGTGACCGGGCCGTCAATATCGAAATTGCCCACGACATTCGCCCTGAGGCGCCCATAGCGGTCGCTGAGACCGATGTCGGCTCTGCCGGAGTCGTAAATGACGTTATTGACGATGTCGGTGACGCCCGTGTCGTTCTCGACCAGGGGATTGCGGTACGTCGTATGCGCCAGGAGATTGTGGTGGAAGGTATTGTTGCCGGTATGGGTGAGATTGATATTCCTGGCACGGCGGCCCTGGTGGTTCGCGTGTGACGCGTCGTAGAGGGGTTCGGAAATGATGCACCACTGTATGGTGTAATCGGTCGCATACTTCCAGACCGTCACATTCTGGTCGACGCCCCAGCTGAGGGAAAGATGATCGAACATGACGTCCTTGGTGCCGCGGAAAATGCCGAGCGCGTTCAGGCAGCAGGACTTCGCCCCCGGGCCGGGACGGAGCCGAAGGTGGCGCACGATGACGTCGTGGGTGAGGGTCTGGAGTGGAGCTTCGCCATTGCCCGGACCGTTCCTGATCGCGATGCCGCCGCCCGGCGCCGACTCCCCGGCAATGGTAAGGAACGGCTCCGTGATCTTGAGCGGCGTCTCGGCCGTGATGGTGCCGGCGACCCGGAAAATGCAGGTGCGGGCGCCGCTCGCGTCGGTGCAGGCGCGGAGCGAGCCCTCGCCGCTGTCGTGCAGATTGGTGACGTAGATGACCTTGCCGCCCCGGCCGCCCTTCGCCGCCGCACCGAACCCCTCGGCGGTCGGGAACGCACGCTGCCGGCCATCGGGGAGCTTGGGCGAAAGCGCGCCGCCGCTCGACGTGCCGCCGCCGGCATCGGCATTGGTCGAAGTCCCGGCCGAGCCCTGCGCGGACGAGTCGCTCATCGCCAAGGACTGCCGGGAGAAGCTGGGCGCATGGCCGGACTTGTCGACCGACTCGCCCGCGCACCCCACCACGTCGCCGAGCAGCAGGAAACTCAGAATGGCAATGCAAAGCAAAGCCAGGTTCTTCAATCCCGACCGGAGCCTCGGAATCATCGGGCCATCTCCGGGCGCGTACACCCTTGCTGCGGACCCCGATATCTCGGGATCCACGGTGACGGTTTCGGCCGGACAGCTCCCACGACGCGGCTCCGGCCGTGGGTCGAATCATCGCGCAGACCAGTGAATGCTTCGTTGGCGCCTGGGCCATCTCTCCAGAGCCAGTATGAGATCGCGCTCGCCGAGTGCGACCGCGGCGCGGAGATCGGACGCCGGATACCGTCCAGCCCGGCCGCCGGGGTGGCGATGCCCGGAACGGCTGAGCTCAGTCTCGGGGTGTGCCAGGTGTCAGTCCGTGGCCGGTGCGAAGCGCCATCTCAGGCGTCGCCCTGCGTACGCCCAGGATCCCGGCCGCCCTGGTGATCGACAGGCCGAACCGCCGTAGCACCGCCTCCCGGACTACCGCGCCGGGATGCGGTGGGTTATCAGCACGCCGCTGCCCCCCAACTGTCGTGCTCGGAGCAGGTCCGAGCACCCGGCTCCAATCTGGGTCCTCGGGTCAAGCCCGAGGACGACAACGGGGAGGAATCGGGGCACCCAAGCTGATGGCCGGACGACAACGGGGAGGGATCGGGTGTCGGGCACGCAGGCTGATGGCCTCCCGCGTAACCGCAGCCGGCTACACCATGCTGTCCGGGAGGACCGCCTCGCGCTCGCGGATGAAGGCGAGGAGCGCCTCGTCGATCGCCGGGTCGAGGGGCGGCGGCTCGTAGCTCTCGAGCATGCGGCGTGCGGTCTCGAGCGCCCGCGTGGTCGCATCCTTGGAGCCATCGAGCTGCCACTGCTCGAAGCTGTTGTTGTCGGCGAGCTCGGGCATGAAGAAGGCGGTCTGGAAGTGGCTCTGGGTGTGCTCGGTGCCGAGATAGTGGCTGCCCGGGCCGACTTGGCGCACCGTTTTCAGCGCGTCCTCGAAGTCGTCGAACTGCGGGCCCAGGCCGAACTTGTAGAACATCTCGATCTGCTCGGCGTCGAGCACGAACTTGGCGAAGCTCGCGGCGAGCCCCGCCTCCATCCAGCCGGCGGCGTGCATCACGTAGTTGGCGCCGCAGAGCAGCACCGGCCACATGGTCTGGACCGACTCGTAGGCGGCCTGGGCGTCGACAGTCTTGGCCCCGCACAGCATGCCCGAGGAGCGCATCGGCAGCCGGTATTTGCGCACCAGCTGGCCGATCACGTAGTTCATGAGCGCGAGCTCGGGCGTGCCGGCCATCGGCGCCCCCGACTTCATCGACACCGCGGCGATGAAATGGCCGTAGATCATCGGCGCGCCCGGCCGGCAGAGCTGGGCAAAGGCAATCCCGGCCAGCGCCTCGGCATTGAGCTGCGCGGTCGCCCCCATGGCGGAGGCCGGCGTGTTGGCGCCGGCCAGCACGAACGGCGCCACGATCACCGCCTGATTGGCGCGCGCGTAGATCTTGAGCGCGCCGAGCATGGTCTCGTCCCAGACGAGCGGCGAGTTGCAGTTGACCAGCGAGATCATGACCGTGTGCTGATCGACGAACTCGTCGCCGAACACGATCTTAGCCATCCTGACCGCATCCGCGGCGCGCTCGGGCGCGGTCACCGGCCCCATGAACGGCTTGTCGGAGTGCTTGATCGCGCTGTAGGTGATGTGCAGATGGCGCTTGGGCACCGGCGAATCGACCGGCTCGCAGACGACCGCGCCGGTGTTGTGGATCGCCGGGGACATGTAGGCGAGCTTGTGGAACTGATGCAGGTCATCGAGCGTGCCATAGCGCCGCTCATTGTTGAAGTCGTAGACGAACGGAGAGCCGTAAGTCGGTGCAAACGCGACGTTATTGCCGCCGATCACCGTGCTCCGCTCGGTATTGCGCGCGTGCACGGTGAAGCGGCTCGGATTCTTGGCGACCAGCGCCATCAGCAGCTGGCGCGGGATGCGCACGCGAAAGCGCTCGACCTCGGCGCCCGCGTCCTTCCACATCGTGGCCGCCTCGGCGTCGCGAAAGTCGATCCCCACCTCCTCCAGGATCGCGAGCGAGGCCTCGTGGATCATCTCCAGGCCCGCCGCGTCCAGGACCTCGTAGACCGGCACGCGCCGCTCGAGCACCGGCAGCGCGCGGATCTGCATCGCCGTCCTCGCCTGACGCCGGGCCTCGCGCCCGCCACGCCGTCCCTCACGCGCTGTCGCCGCCATGACGTTGCCTCGCTCTTGCTGCCGGGCCGCCTGCCTGGCCCTTCGGTCCCGCCCGAAGGCGACAGCATAGCGGCTTTCACAGCCGTCGCACCATGCTCTGGCCGACCTCGGGGCGCGAAATCCCGACATCGGGCCCGGCGCGCCGCATGATCCGGCGATCAGGCGCCGCTCTGGCGGCCGCGGCGGTCCTTCTCCTCGGGGCATGGCCGAGCGGTCTCGCGGCCGGCCAGTCGTCGCCGGGCGGGACGCTCGACGTTGCGAGCTACAACGTTCAGTTCGTGATGCCCGATCTGCCGGTTCTGCGCCACCTGATCCGGGAATTCCCCGGCCAGCGGCCGAACGTCACGGCGCGGGCGCGGGCGATCGGCGCGGCGCTTGCCTGTTTCGATGTGATCGCGCTGCAGGAGACGATCAACGATCGCCGGCGCGCCGAGCTGCTCGACCAGCTGGAGACCCAGGGCCGGATGTGCGGCAAGCCATCCCGGCTGCCGTCGGGGCGGATGTTCGCCGTCGCGGCCGGGCCGGAGCTCGAGGACGGCGCGGGCTGGCTGCCGCTGGTCGGCGACGAGCTGGCGCTTGCCAGCCGCCTGCCGGTCGTCGGTCTCGACATGATTGCATTCAAGGAGGCAGCCGGCGCGGACGCGCTCGCTGCCAAGGGCGTGCTGCATGTGCGGCTCGCCCGCACTCGGGACCCGGCCGACATTCTGGACGTGTTCACGACGCATCTGCAGGCGGACGACGATCGTGCCGAGGTCCGCCGGAGCCAGATCGAGGAGCTCGCGGCCTTGGTCCGGCGCCGGGCGAGCGCTGATGGGCCGGTCCTGGTCATGGGCGACTTCAACCTCTGGGGCGGCAATTCCGATCGCGCAGACCCGGGCTCGGAGTACAATTTTCTCCTCCAAGCGCTGAACGAGGCCGTGGCGCCCAGACGCTTCGTCGATCTCTGGCTCGCGATCCACCGGGATGATCCCGAGACCGCGAGCGGCACCAAGCCGCGGCTGATGCCGGATGGCACGCGCCGCCCGCGCGAGAAACGGATCGACTTCATGCTCCTTGCCGGCGCCGGACGCGCGCTGCCGCTGGCGATGCGGCTCGACTTCCTGCCGCGCGATCTGATCGTCGACGGCAAGCCGCTTGGCGACCTCTCGAGCCACGCCGCGCTTCTGGCCGAGATCGCCTGGCGCGCGCAGCCCGACGCATCGACGGCCGAAGTTGCCGTTCCTCAATCGCAGCCGTAGTTGCGTCGCTTGACCGTTTCGAGAAGACCTGCCGAAGCAGAGGTTTAGTAATGGTAACGACAGGCCAGCACGATCAGACAATCCCCCTCGACCTTGTAGACGAGGCGATGCTCGCGGTCGATGCGCCGTGACCAGCAGCCCGCCAAGGCGTGCCTGAGGGGCTCAGGCTTGCCCGAACCGGAGTGTGGCGATCGCTGGCTCTCCTCGAGCAACCGGATGATTCGCAACGCCTTGCGACGATCCTGCTCGATCCAGTAACGTAGATCTTCAAGCGCCTGCGGCTCAAAGGCCAAGCGCATTCCGAAGCTCGTCGATCGAGTTGAAGGTCTCTCGATCCTCCGGGCGTCGGAGCAGCGCTTCCAGGAGCCGTCTCGCATTCTCAGGCGAGCTGAGCAGGTAGGCCGTCTCCTCGAGCGATCGGTAGTCCTCTTTCGCCAGCAACACGACGTCGCCGCCATGACGCCGCTCGACCAGTAGCGGCTCGTGCTGGTCGCAAACCTGGTCGCAGGCCGCCTTCAGATTGGCGCGAAGCTGGCTGTAGGTCAGTCGATCGGTCATCGTCGTCGAATTCCTATCATGTACAGAAATATTGTACGATGTCGCCAGGCCGTCAACACCGATTTTGCCGCGCTAGACCATGGGCGGGGTGGCGCGGCGACGGGCGCCGGACAGCGCCTGAGCGCCGATCGCGCCGATCACGATCGCGCCACCGGCCAGGGTGAACGGGCTCGGCACCTCGCCGACGCCGAGCCAGACCCAGAGCGGCGCCAGCACCGGCTCGGTCATGGCCAGCAGCGCGAGCTCGACCGCCGACACGTGCCGCGCCCCCAGGGTGAAGAGCGTGAGGCCCATGCCCACCTGGAGCGCGCCCATGGTCAGAC